>JAGXHH010000150.1 GCA_024636355.1 Desulfobacteraceae bacterium
CCCCGGATCCGGGCCATGGAAATTATCGACGAGTCGATAATTTCCATGGCCCGGATCCGGGGACATCCCGTGATCGAGCCGCCCGGAAATGCCGCCCGGAGCAGGTCGATGCTGTCGGCTTCATCTGAAAGCAGGCCTTCGATTGTCGAAACGAGGTGAAATACATTCCGGTAGGGTTCCAGCCGCTTGTGCGCCGTCACTTTCACGGAACCGCCCTTACAGACCCGCCCCAGATCGTTTCGCATCAAGTCGACGATCATGGAAAGTTCCGCATCATCTTTTCTGCTGTTTTCGAGCGCTTCGGCAAACGCCCGATCCTCAGCCGGGGTTTTACCCCGCGGACGGGTTCCCTTGATCGGCCGGGTTTCCACCCGGCGACCCTGCTGCAGGACAAACCGCTCGGGCGACGTGGAAATGATCCGGTGGTCGCCGGCATGCACATAGGCGTAAAACGGTGCGGGTGCAGTTTCATAAATGGCGTGGAAAAACGCAAACGGATCGCCGGAAAAGGCCGTGTCGAACCGCTGGGACAGGTTGACCTGGTAGATGTCGCCCGAGACGATATATGCCTTGATTTTTTCTACCGCCGCCATGTAGCTGCCCCGGGTAAACGCGGAATGAAATCCGGATGTTCTGCCGACAAACGTGCCGGCTGCTTTTTTCGGTGCATCGAACCGTTTGAAAAAGGCGTCCCGGTCGATCCGCAATCCCGTTTCCCCCCGGTTCCCACTCACCGGTATACACAAGCGCCCTTCCCCGGTCTGCTTGTCCTGGATCAAAATGGCCGATGGGGCAAACAGACAGGTCTGGGGGAGTCCCAGATCGTCCATGGTGGTCCGGGGCAGGGTTTCAATAAAATCCTTCAGATCATACGAAAGGTATCCGAACAGCCCGGCGGCAACCGGCGGCGGACACACGGCGCCGTTAATGTGAAAGGCCCGGATCAATTCTTTTAAAAGATCAAACGGATTGCCCGTTTCCTGATGGTTTTTTCCCGCAAGTGCAACGTGCAGCGCGGCGCCGTGGCTTTTTACCGTCATCCAGGGATTTACGGCCAGAAGGTGAAAACGTGCCGCATCCAGATCGCCGCCGCTTAAGAGGACGACGGTTCCGGGCAGGTCGGCGAACCGGGCGGCAATTTCCACAAACGGCACATCAATGGATACCGCTTCCGTATGGATCCGGTTCACGGGGCCAAAAGATGCCATAGCGGATTTGATCAGGCCCATTTCACCTCCCGGCAGGTCTCGGCCGATAAGACCGGTTTATAGCGGCAAAACGCCATCTGGTCGGCTCCGGGAAGGCAACCGGCTTCCAGCGCACCGGAAAGCGGGCCGATCCTTAAAAAATTCTCAACGATCTTAAAACCGCTTTCGGTCATAAAGCTTTCCGGATGAAACTGCACCCCGTGCAGATTTTTTTCCGCATCGGCGATTCCCATGACGACCCCTTCTTCGGTACGGGCGGTCACCTGCAGGTTCGTCTGCCGGGGATCGACTGCCAGGGAATGGTACCGCGCTGCGGTAAACGGATTGGGCAGTCCCGAAAACACGCCGGTCGCATCGTGAAAAATCCGGCTGGTTTTGCCATGGACCGGCACCGGTGCGCGCACGGTCCTGCCGCCGCAGACCTCATTGATACTCTGCATTCCCAGGCAGACCCCGAGGATCGGAATTTTTCCGCCAAACGCCCGGATCAGGGGAATCGAAATGCCGGCATGGGCCGGGTCTTTAGGGCCCGGACCGATCAGCAGATAATCGGGTGTGATCCTGCCGGCATGGGCCAGAGTGATTTTGTCGGCCCTGAAAACGGCGATCTCCAAATCATAAAGCATGAACATCTGCACCAGATTGTGGGTAAAGGAATCATAATTGTCGATAACCAGCAGCTTTGCCCGTTTCATGTCGTCCATATCCTCTTCCAAAAAAGAAAAACGCCACCCCGTGAGTCTGGGTGGCGTTTGCCTGTTTCATAACTCAAATAATCGAAAACCGATGAACCGTTTTTCTCTGGATATAAAAAACCCCGCAAAAATTCAAGTTAAAGTTTGGGTTCGGCAGGCACATACCCCATTTGCCGTACTACAGAATGCGAGCTGTAAAAACGGATGTTCGCACGCCACCAGCCATAGAAAAAACATCAATGATTTTCATGAATTAAACGGCAATTCGACTTGACAACCCGAATTCCGCCAACTATGATGAAACGTCGTGATTTGATCCGATCCACCCTTCTGATAAAACGGCATCCATAGAAAGGTTCAACAGGAAATGGACAGCAGGAAACGAACTACATGAAAAAAACAATCCTATTGGTGTTCATCGTCCCGGCGCTTTTGCTTTTCGGCTGCAGCAAGCAGTTTAAAACCCAGTACTTCGGCGTCGAGGATGAAGCCATCTTCGCGCCCAAAGAATTTGCCGAAACCGCCGAAGCCGTGGAAAAGGCCAAAGCCGGGGCCCGGTCAGAATACCAGTACCGGAAAATCGAAGAAGCCATGGAGCAGGGACGCCTTGCCGCCATGACTTACTGGGAGTGCCACGACGAGGAAGCCAGGGCACTGCTCGCGCTTGCCCGCCAGTCGGCCCATCGCGCGGAAATGTATCATCCCCAGCCCCCGCCGCCGGGAGTCGCCCGAACGTTTGCCACTGTTGCTCCGCCGGCCCCGCCGGAAAGCCTCTCCCCGGATAAGCCGTTTGCAGGCGTCAAAACCGTCCCTCCCGGAATGATCCTCAATTCGGTCTACTTTCCCTTCGACTCCGCTGCACTCACCCTGACCGATCCGGACCAGCTAAAGTCTCAAATCGGGGTGATGCAGTCGAAAACCGAATACGAAATTGCGGGGCACACCGACAATATCGGTGATCCGTCCTATAACCAGCGCCTGTCGGAACGCCGGGCCCGCAACCTTAAAACGTATCTTGAAAAACAGGGTGTCGCCTCTGAAAAAATGATACCGACGGGATACGGGGAAGGGGGTCCCGCAATGCCGAATGAAACCGATACCGGACGGGCCAAAAACCGGCGCGCGGAAATACGCGTGCTGCCGCCGGTGTTTCCCGCACCGGAAATCCCCTCCTATTCTGCATTGCCGGCCGGCACCACCATTGAAATGGTTCATTTCAGTTTCGCTTCCAACCAGCTGCTGCCCGTCTACAAAACCGCCCTGGACAAGACGCTTGAGATGCTCGATGGCGATACGGACCTGAACCTGGAAGTCGCCGGGTATGCAGACCATACCGGACCAGAGGACGTCAACCGCCGTTTGTCGGGAAAACGAGCGCAGATCGTAGCCGATTATCTCGTAAAAAAGGGAGTCGATACGCGTCGCATCATCGTCCGCGCCTACGGTGAAGCCGATCCTTTCGCCTCCAACGAAACAGTCAAGGGCCGGTCTTTGAATCGTCGGGTGGAAGTCAAAATTCAAAAACCCGGCCGCTGAACAGCAAAACGGTTCAGATTGTTAAATTTCGATGATGATGATGATCAAAACGCTGTTCGCAGTGCCTCTGTGGTTTGATATAGTTTGGTTGCGGCCAATGGCCGCGCTCTGTTCTCTGTGATTTATTTAAAAGGTACGAACTACCACACAGATTCGTAATCACGCCTGAAACGTGTTCATTCCGATCGCTGATTCTTTTTACTTCCACGTTGTCATCTTCATATTATCTTTAAATCATTGATAAAAGTCGATCCGTCGTTTTACAAATCGGAAGAAATCTGTTATTGTATTATCTGATTGCAGGAAAACTTGTGAATACTTGTACGAAACCAAAAGGATATCCTTTATCCGCGGGAGACTCGTGGTGACTTCAACGACGGAAAAATTGCAGCTGCTGCTCGACCAGTTTTCCGGCGCGGACCATGTCCTGATCTTAATCAATGCGGACCCGGACGCCATCGCGAGTGCGATGGCTTTCGAACGTCTGCTGTGGCGACGGGTAACCCGGATCAACATCTCCAACATCAACACCATTACCCGGCCGGACAACATGGCCATGATCCGGCTGTTTGGCGTGACCCTGATCCATGTGACCAAGATCGACCCCCAGGCCTACAACAAGGTGGCCATTATAGACTCCCAGCCGGAGCACAACGTGAGTTTTGCCCCCTTTAATTTCACCGTCATCATCGACCACCATCCACATGTCGGCTATCAGGCCCCGTTCATGGACATCCGATCCGATTACGGCGCCACGGCAAGCATCATGACCGAGTACCTGAAAGCCGCGAAAATCAAACCGTCTGAAAAACTGGCCACAGCCTTGTTCCACGGCATCAAGACGGATACCAACAATTTCGAGCGAATGGCCACAAACGCCGACATCCGGGCGTTTCAGTTCTTGTTCCGCCATGCCAACATCCACCTGGCCCGCCGCATCGAACAGGTCGATCTTCGGATGGGCTTTCTCGACTACTTCAAAAAAGCGATCGAAGAGAAGACCGTGAGCGGCTCCCGGATTTTCGTCCACTTGGGCAGCGTGGAAAATCCCGATGTCTGCGTGCTGATCGCCGATTTTTTCATGCGGGTAAACTCGGTCACCTGGAGCATCGTGTCCGGTGTTTATGAAGACCGCCTGATCATCATCCTTCGAAATGACGGTCTCAACAAAGATGCCGGAAAAGTGGCCCACCGGCTGTTCGGGCGCATCGGCTCGGCGGGCGGGCACAAGAGCATGGCCCGGGCCGAAATTCCGATGGAAAACCTGAAAGAAAAAATCGACACCCCGCAGAAGGAACACCTCCGATTATGGATTGTCGATCAACTCGATGTGAGTTTAAGCCATGGAAATCCCAACCACCGACCTTAACGTAACCATCCTCGGGTCCGGCACCTGCGTCCCCTCGCTCGAACGCAGCGCTTGCGCCGTGCTGATGGAAACGGCCGGAAAGCGGCTCCTGTTCGATATCGGCCCGGGGACGATGCGGCGGCTTCTGGAGGCCGGTCGGTCGATATTCGATATTGACTACCTGTTTATCAGCCATTTTCATCCGGATCATATCGGCGAACTCGTCACCTTCCTGTTCGCCACCCGGTACCCGGACATCACCTCACGCAAAAAACCGCTGACGCTTATCGGCGGCCCGGGGTTCCGGGAGTTCTATAACCGTCTGAATGCACTTTTCCACCACTGGATCGAACTGCCCGGCATCCTGAACATCATCGAACTGGACATCATCGAACTCGACACCATCGAACTTGACACCAGTTCCTCAATCGGCATAGAGTTTGACGGTTTCGCCATCCGCGCCGCTTCCGTGGCCCATCGCCCGGAAAGCGTCGCCTATCGGGTAATCCCTGCACACGGGGGGGATGCGGTTTATTCCGGGGACACCGATTATTCCGAAAACCTGATCCGTTTGGCCGAAGCGGCGGACTTGCTCATCTGCGAGTCCGCGCTGCCGGATGAATTCAAGGTCGAGGGGCACATGACCCCGGCCGTTGCCGGGCGGACCGCGACAGCCGCCGGGGTGAAACAGTTGATCCTGACCCATTTTTATCCGCAATGCGATCAGGCCGATATGAAACGCCAGTGCCGCACAACCTATGACGGTCCCGTGATGCTGGCATACGACCTGATGACCCTAACCGTAAGGAAATCCTGAACAAATGAAATATTACCCCGCTTGCCTGGACGTCAGAAACCGGGACTGCCTGGTGGTCGGCGGCGGCGCCGTGGCGTTTCGCAAGGCCCGGACCCTGCTTGACTGCGGCGCTTGTGTAACCATGATCAGCCCGGCATTCGCAGACGACTGGAACACCATAGACGAAACCGCTTGCCTGTCCCGTGTCGTCCGCCCCTATCGATCAGAGGATGTGGCGGGCCGTTTTTTGATCATCGGAGCGACCAATGACGAGGCGGAAAATCGGAAAATCAGCCGCGATGCCCTGAGGCTGAACATCTTGTGCAATATTGCCGACCTGCCGGACGCCTGCAATTTTATTCTTCCCTCGATCATCAACCGTGGCGACCTGATCGTAACCGTTTCCACTTCGGGTAAAAGTCCCGCATTTGCCAAGCGGTTGCGAAAATCCCTTGAAAAAAGCTTCGGTGAAGAATATACCGAGTTTCTTCGACTTATGGGAGCCATCCGGGAAAAACTGCTGGCCACCGAACACGCCCCGGAAGCCCATAAGCCGCTTTTCGAAACACTCATTGACCGGGGGTTGCTCGAAATGATCCGTGACGGGGAGACCGAAACCATCAATCGGCTGCTCAGGGACGTCCTCGGCGAGGGGTACGATTACACGTCCCTGATGCAATCGCAAAACATCGGGTGAAAGGCGCACCATTTATATGAATCTGTGGTTTATACCGGTCGTTGCATGTTACCTGGCGAGTTCGGCCGCTTATGGCGGCTACCTGTTTGTCCAGAAGAACCGCTTCCACCAGGCAGGCTATGCCCTGATGCTGGTCGGATTTCTCCTGCATACGGTGGTCGTCCTTGCAGAAGGTTTTATGTCCGGCCATATCCCGGTACAAAATCTTCATGAAACCCTGTCATTTGCGGCCTGGGTTCTTGCCGGGGTGTTTGTCCTGATCCGCTGGCGCACCCGCCTGAAAATCCTGGGCGTACTGGCCGCCCCGTTTATCACCCTGATCACGACCGCGGCGTTGATGGTTCCGGACAAAGAAGTCGAGATCCAAACGTCCTTTTCCAGCCTGTGGCTGATCCTGCACGTGGTGGTGATTTTTATCGGCTACGCCTCACTGGCCCTGGCCTGCGGGACCGGAATTCTCTACCTGATCCAGGAGCGCAGCATAAAAGGCAAGAAGCACCGGTTTTTCTACCGGCGGCTGCCGTCGCTTGAACTGCTCGACAACACCGGATACTCGTTTATCGTCATCGGATTTACCGCACTGACTGTCGGCCTGATCACCGGGTTCGTATATGCCCAGGCGGTCTGGGGGCGATTCTGGAGCTGGGACCCCAAGGAAGTCTGGTCCGGCATTACCTGGCTGATTTATGCCGCCCTGCTCCATGAACGCCTGGTGGCCGGATGGCGGGGCCGGCGTGCGGCGATTCTGGCCATTATCGGTTTTGCGGCCATGATGTTTACGTTTCTGGGGGTAAATTTTTTACTGGAGGGGCATCACAATGAGTTTACCAGATGGTAATGCCCCAATCCGGAATGAGCCGTCCATGATCACCGACCTGCCCGAAATCGTCATGATCGGCTTGAACCATACCTCGGCACCGGTCGATCTGCGCGAATGCCTTGCGTTTTCCACGGCGGAAACCGAACAAGCCCTGAAGGTCTTAAAAAAAGATGCCGATATCCGGGAACTGCTGATCCTTTCGACCTGCAACCGGGTGGAATTTCTTCTGACCAGCCACCGTCCGGAAGGGGCGATTGCTGCCGTAAAAACCTTCATCTCCGAGGCCAAATCGATACCGGCCACCCGCTTCGAATCTGCCATCTATACGTATCGCGCAGATGAGGCGGTGCGGCACATGTTTCGCGTGGCGGCCAGTCTCGACTCCATGATTGTCGGCGAACCCCAGATTCTGGGACAGATCAAGGCGGCTTACAAAGTGGCCGTGGAAACCAAGGGAACCGGGGTTATCGTCAACCGGCTGCTGCACAAGGCGTTTTCCGTTGCCAAACGGGTCCGCAGCGAAACCGGCATCGGAGACCGGGCCGTTTCGATCAGTTACGCCGCTGTTGAGCTGGCGCGAAAAATATTCGGCGAACTCGACGACAAAACCGTACTCCTGGTCGGCGCCGGGGAAATGGCGGAACTGGCAGTAGAACACCTGCACCGCAACCGGCGGACGGGAAGCCTGTTTGTGGCCAACCGGACCTTTGAAATCGGGGTCAACCTGGCCCGCCGGTTCAACGGCACGGCCATCCGGTTCGAAGAAATCTCCGAAACGCTGAAAATCGCCGATATCATCATCAGCTCGACCGGCTCCCCGGATTACGTCATCTTCAGCGGCATGGTCCGGCCGATCATAAAAATGCGGAAGAACCGGCCGCTGTTTTTCATCGATATCGCCGTGCCCCGGGACATTGAGCCGGCGATTAACCGGCTCAACAATGCCTATGTATACGATATCGACGACCTGCACGGGGTCATTGACGAAAACATCGCCTCCCGGCAGAGCGAATCGGTGAAAGCCGAACGGATCATAGACGAGGCCGTGATTCGCTTCCGCCAATGGTACGACAGCCTGAACACGGTGCCCACCATTATTGAACTGCGGAACAAACTGACCACCATCGCCGAAACGGAGCTGGCCAAAACCGTCGGGTCCATGCCCGACCTCTCGGCAGACGACCGCCGGGCGCTTGCCCGGATGACGGAATCGATGGTCAACAAAATGCTGCACGACCCGATGCGCTTCCTGAAAGATCCGGGCTCCCACCGGGACCGATCCCTTTACCTCGATATCACCCGAAAAATATTTAACCTGGAAGACGAATAAGCCCGCACAGGTTCCTTTTTTTTCCTCTTTACAATTTCAAAAGCCTTGTGATAAAGAAAATAATTCTTTTTAAAATGCAAAACCCCCGTTTACGCGGGCAAATGCATTTATTACAGGTGGTGCTGATACTGCCGGATAAAGGAAACGCTATGGAAAAAAAAGATTTGGATTTCTTCAGGGATTTACTCAAGACCCGTCTGGATGAATTGTTGCACCAGGCCGGCGATACAGTTTCGGACATGAACGACACGAAAGGAAATTTCCCGGATCCGACCGATCGGGCTGCGTATGAAGCGGACCGCAACTTCGAGCTTCGCATCCGGGACCGGGAATACAAACTGATCAAAAAAGTGAAAAAAGCACTGGAACGTGTCGACGACAAGACGTTCGGGATATGCGAAAAATGCGGCGACGATATCGCCATCGCCCGGCTCAAGGCCCGGCCGGTGACCACCCAGTGCATTGAATGCAAAACCAAAGAGGAAGCATTAGAGAAAGCTCTTGGCTTATAAACCGGGAAGGATCGACCTGCACATCCATTCTACGGCATCCGACGGGAGCCTCAGGCCGGATCAGATCCTTGAACACGCTGTTGAAAAGGGCCTTTCCGCAATTGCAATAACAGACCACGATACTGTGGCGGGTGTGAATGCAGCCCTTTGCCACGGTATTCCCGACAGTCTGGAATTTATAACCGGAATCGAGCTGAGCGCCGCCTATCCTCCCGGTTTTCCGAATTCCGGCAGCATGCACCTTCTGGGCTACGGCATCCGTACGGATGATTCCGATCTCAACCGAATGCTGGAAAAACAACAGGATGCCCGAACCGATCGAAATCCGCAGATCATCCGGAAACTAAACGCCGCAGGCATTCCGGTGACCATGGCGGCGATCATTGCCGATACCGGAAAAGACGCCGTCGCACGTCCCCATATCGCCGAATACCTGGTTAAAAACGGATACGCCGGCAGCATCAACGAAGCGTTTGACCGGCTGCTCGGCAAGGGGCAGCCTGCCTATGTGGATAAATTCCGGGTGGGGGCGAAAGAAGCCATAAACCTGATCCGATCCGCCGGCGGACTTGCCGTACTGGCCCATCCGGTATTGTTTTACCGCGAAACCGGCGATTGCGGGATGCTCGAGAAACTTGTGGCCACGCTCAAATCCTTTGGACTGGCCGGCATCGAAACCTATTACCCGGGGCAGTCGGCCGAACAAACCGCCTGTTTTGAAACCCTGGCCGACCGGTTCGATCTTCTGGTCACCGGCGGAACCGATTTTCACGGGGCAATCAACCCGGAAATCGAAATGGGGGCCGGCCGCGGCGATCTTTCCATCCCGTATGCGATTTTCGAACGGCTCAAAAACACCCTGTTCCCCAACTCACGCCAGTAATGAATACCCCATCTATTTCCCGACTCGAAGAAAACCTGCGGTACACGTTTTCCGATAAAACGCTTGTGGAAACCGCCCTCCGACACCGGTCTTTTGTTCACGAACAGCCGGAAGCAGGAGATGACAACGAACGGCTCGAGTTTTTGGGAGACGCCGTCCTGAACCTGATTGTCGGCCACCTGCTCATGGAGCGGTTTTTAATACAAAGTGAAGGGGACCTGTCCCGGATGCGGGCAAGTCTTGTCAATGAAAATCGCCTGGCCGTTGTCGCCAAAAGCATCGAACTCGGCGAGTTCATCCGGCTGGGCCGGGGCGAGCGCCAGTCGAGCGGCCGGAAAAAACTATCGATCTTAGCCGATGCATTCGAAGCCCTGATTGCCGCAGTTTACCTTGACGGCGGCTTTGATCCGGCATTTGAACTCATCCGGTACCATTTTTTACCCCATTTTGATGTCTTAGTCGAATCCCGGCCCGTTTACGATTACAAGAGCCGACTCCAGGAACTCGTCCAGAACCGGCTCCAGCAGATGCCGGTCTATGAAATCACCGGCCAGAGCGGCCCGGACCATGACAAAACCTTTACCGTAGTGGTCCGCATCGACGACGTTTCTGCCGAAGGTTCCGGCAAGAGCAAGAAAGCCGCCGAGCAGGACGCCGCAAAAAAGGCCCTGGTCCTCCTGCAGCAATAGGTCCCCCATGGGTGATGCCAAACCGTTTATCATTCCCGTTTTCATCCCCCACTCCGGATGCCCGCACCGGTGCATCTTCTGCAACCAGGTCGCGGTTACCGGATCCCATACGCCAATGCCGGAACCCGAAGCGGTTGAAGCAGAAATCTCACGCTTTCTGCGATACAAAAGCGCCCGTCGCACCCGTACGGAAATCTCGTTTTTCGGGGGCAACTTCCTGGGACTTCCACCCCGTAAAATCGGACGCCTGCTCGATTGCGCCGCCGGATTTGTCCACTCCGGGCAGGCCGACGGCATCCGCTTTTCCACCCGTCCGGATACCGTCAGTCCGGTGACTCTTGACACCCTCGCCGCCTTTCCGGTCACCACCATCGAACTCGGGGTCCAGTCGATGGACGATCGCATCCTGGCACTGGCGCAGCGCGGTCACAGCGCGGCCGATACCGTCCATGCGGTCGCACAGTTAAAAGAAAAAAAGTATCGGATCGGTCTCCAGATGATGGTCGGCCTGCCGGGCGAGGACGTCGGAAAAACCATGACCACCGGAGCGGCCATCGCCGAGCTCGCCCCGGATTTCGTCCGCATCTACCCGACCCTGGTGATCCGGGGGAGCGAACTGGCGAGATGGCACGCGGCGGGGCGCTATACCCCCCTGGAAATGGCCGATTGCATCAGCCGGGTAAAACAGCTGCATCAACTGTTTACGAAGCGAAATATCCCCGTGATCCGGATGGGGCTGCAGGCCAACGAAGGACTCGATGCCGGAGCGGACCTCGTTGCCGGCCCCTATCACCCGTCGTTCGGGCAGATGGTGTTATCGGAACGCTTCTATGATGCGGCCGCAGGGGCCCTTGAAAAGGGGCCTGCCAGTGCGCAAACCGCGGTTCTGAGGGTGCATCCCCGCCAGATCTCGACGATTCGGGGGCAGAAGAACATCAAAATGGAAAGGCTGTACGAACGGTTCACGCATATCAAATCGTTTAAAGTGAAACCGGATCAGGCGGTCGCTCGTATGCAGATAAAGATTCAATTTCCCGGGTTTAACCGGGACGTAAAGACGGATATATGACTCGCTCACGAACGGCATTTACGAGACGCTCCGGGACTCTGTTTCTGTTTCTTTGGGCAGCCAATCCTCGGTGAAATGTGTCTGTGATGAACGGGTGACCACGTAGGAGCGGGCCATGCCCGCGAAAATGCATCCGCCATCGCGGGCATGGCCCGCTCCTACAAAGCCTTTCAACGTTCACCGTGAATTGCTGGTTTCTTTTTAGAAGCGAGGAAGTTGTTATCCCTTCGCTTCCCGATCCAGAAACTGCCGGTATTCGTACATTTTGGCAAGCGATTTGACCGCCTGTTCGGGGGTGGGGAAAAACAGACCCTTGTTGCGTTTGTCATCAAAGGAATAGACGGTCTTGTCTTTTTCATCGCGCAGCATGTTCACGCCCAGGACCGGTTTCCCGTATTTTTCCATCAGGTCGACGATATGAGCGATATATTTTTGTTCAAATTCGTCGTGCGCCTTCATAACCGAATCAAGAAACCCGTCGGGACATGAGGGATCGGCTTTCTGAATCGAATCCGCCAGACGCGAGAGCATGTGGCGACGGCCGACAATCCCCAGGTTGATCACCGCATCGCACCCGTCCCACTTCATGAGTTCTTCCATGACAAACATCGGGATGTTCGGATCGTTTTCACCGACAATGTCGACCGGGTTGGCCCGACTCCAATACGGCGGCAGGGTCTTATCGATCCGGGCGACCATTTCATCGGTCAGATCCGGGACGGCCAGGTTGTAGTATTCACATAAATCGGATGCCACCACCCCCCAGCCGCCGCCGAGCGTCATGATTCCCACCCGGTTGCCTTTCGGCAGGGGCAGCGAAGAAAACGCCGCCGACAGATCGAGCAGGTCCATCGGTTTTTCCACCTTGACGATACCGGCCTGGCGGCAGACGGCGTTAAACACCCGCGTGTTTGAGGCCATCGCCCCGGTGTGGCTCGAAGCCGCTTTGTTGCCGGCCGCGGTCTGCCCGCCTTTGAGCAGGACGATCGGTTTTTTGCGCCCCACCCGCCGGGCGCTTTCATAAAACCGCCGGCCGTTTTTCACGCTTTCCACATAGAGCATTACGGTGCCGGTCACCGGGTCGACCTCAAAGGCGTCGAGGTAATCCTCGATCGTAATCATGGCCTCGTTTCCCGATCCGCAGAACCCGCGGATGCCGATGCCCTGGAGTTCGGCAAAGGCCAGCAGCTGGTTGCCCATGTTGCCCGACTGTGCCACCACCCCGACCGAACCGGCCTCGGGGCGCACATGGCTGCCGGTGCAGTAAAATTGGATATGGGGATTGCAGACGCCCATGGTATTGGGTCCGATAATATAGATCCCGGCTGCACGCGCCTGCGCAACCAGTTCACGCTCCATCCGCAATCCGTCGCTCCCGGTTTCCCCGAACCCGGAAGCGATCAGCAGCATGTAGGATATTCCCTTTTCCTTCATTTCCGGGATCAGGTCGAACACCTTTGCCGCCGGTATGGTCACCACCGCCACGTCCACCCGTCCGGGAATATCGGCAACCGATTTGTAGACCGGCCGGCCGGCGATCGTGCCGCCATTGGGGTTGACCAGATAGATATCGCCTTCAAAATCGCCGCCGATAACATTGGTCAGCAGGGTATATCCCCACTTGCCCAGTTTTGATGAGGCGCCGACAAAGGCGACGGACCGGGGGTAAAACTGGGCTGCCACCACCCCCGGCTCGACTGCCGGCAGAAATTCTTTCGGGGATGCCGGCGTCCCTTTTATCACGAGGGCATCGACGGCCACCGGGTTTCCTTCCGGGGTGACAAGCAGGGGATTGATATCGATTTCCATGACATCCGGGTGCTCGATGCCGACCCGGGAAATGCCGACCAGGGTGTCGATGAGCGCGTCTTTGTCTACGGCGGCCTCTCCCCGGAACGCGCCCAGCAGGGCTGCCGACCGGATCTGATCGATCATGTCCGCCGCATCGGAGCGGGACAGGGGGGCCAGCCGGAAGCTCACATCCGATAACGCCTCCGTGAAGATACCGCCCAGGCCGAACATGACCACCGGCCCGTACTGTCCGTCACGGAACAGTCCGGCCACGAATTCCCGTTTTCCGCTCACCTGGGGCTGGATTAAAAAGCCTTCCAGCTGCCCGCCGGCACGCCCGGCGATTATGTTTGCCGCCTGCTCGACAGCTGCGGCATCGGCCAGATTTAGATGCACCAGACCGCCTTCGGTCTTGTGCATCAGGGTTTTGCCCAGCCCCTTGACTACCACCGGGTAACCGATCCGCCCGGCGGCGGCTACGGCTCCGGCGGTGTCATCGGCAGTCATTTCTTCGACCACCGGCACGCCGTACGGTTTTAAAAACTGCTTGGACTGCCACTCGGTCAGGGCATTTTTTGCCGAATTGCCCCCTCCGACACCACTCTCCTGGTTTTTCATTTAAAGACCCCTGATACCTGTAGGATTATGCCACTGCCGGAGCATTGCGTTTCAAACGATCGGCCGGTTTGCCGCGCCCTCACGGGCGCTGTAAAAAAGACGGTGCCACGGCAAGGTTATTTATCTTTCGGCTGATGATGTTCCGATGACAAAACAACCAGGTTCGCTTTGTCCTTGTTGAATTTGAGCCCCTGGTGCTCAGTGCCCACTTCCTCGATCGAGATGATGGAGTAAATGGAAAGGTGAAAGGATTTGACCCCGTCAAACCGTCTCTTCTGCTCTTCTTCGGCCGGGTTGACGACCAGGGTGCTGGTATCGAAAACAAAATCGGAAACGGCTATAAAACTTAGCCCAAGGGAAGAATCGGTCACGGTACGCGCCTTTAAGGTGACGATTTTGGCTTCTTTGGGTTCCCGGTAAGTGATAATGTAAAATGTGTCTTTTCCGTTTAGTGCCATGGTATTGTTTTCCGTTTGATTTTGGCTTCGTTGAGTACGGCTTGAAAATATAGCAATCGCAGCAATTTGTCAAAGATGTTAAAGTAAAATCAATGGTTAAATCAAAAAACGCTGTTTTCCTTTCGCGTGACAAACCGAAAAAAGGATGGACAATGAAAAAGCACCTGCTCTGGTTTCTGATGGTAGCGGCACTGATCGCCGGCGGCTGCAAATCGCTTGAACCGTTTTTCGCAAAACCCGACATCTCATTTGAGACGCTTTCCTTCAAGGACATGTCCCTGACGCAAGGAACCCTGGTCTTTACCTTCCGGGTGCACAACCCGAACCCGATGGGCGTGAGTGTCAACGCCGCAGCCTATGACCTGCAAATTGGCGACCGGCCGATGGCCAAAGGGACTTTCGATCAGGGCATACGCCTGCCGCCGGCTGCCGCCCGTTTTGTGGACCTGCCGGTGACGATCAACTTCATGGATGTTTTCCGGAATCTCTCCACTATGGCCAATCGCGACTCGGTCCCCTATTCACTTTCCGGGTCTTTTGACATCCTGGGCTTTGATGTGCCATATCGAACCGACGGCACTCTGCCGGTTCCGAAAATCCCCCGGGTTTCCCTGAAAACGGTCCAGGTCGGCCAGGTCGGCTTTTCCGGAGCCGACCTGGACTTCATCCTGACGCTTGATAACCCGAACCCATTCGGCATTCAACCCGCCGGGCTCGACTACACCATCGAACTCGGGGGCATTCGGTTTGTGTCCGGCCGGACACAGAATATTTCAACGGTTGCCGCAAACGGTGCCACCCGGATCACCGTCCCGGTCGCCATCGATTTTATCGACATCGGGCGAACGGCCATGCACCTGCTCAACAACCCCTCGGCATCCTACAAGGTATCGGGTAATCTGAAATTTGATCACCCGACAGCAGGGCAGCAGGCGTTCGCCTTTGATAAAACCGGCCAGGTTTCCCTGGTCCGTTGAAAGATACGTGGAGTCATAATGCGCATCGGTTACCCCTGCATCAACCGATCCATCGGCTGTTCGGCAGGCCGGACGTTTCGCCTGGCCAATTACAGTTTTCAGCGGTTGATCGACACCATAGACCTCAACCTGGGGTGTCTGGATGAGATCCTGCACGACAACCTGGCAAACGGCTTTTTGTTTCACCGGATCTCATCGGATATCGTCCCGTTTGCCTCCCACCCGGTCTGCACGGTCGACTGGCAATCCCGATTTGCCGACGCCTTTGCCGGCCTGGGCGAATTTGTCCGAACCCACAAAATGCGCATTTCCATGCACCCCGACCAGTTCACATTGATCAATTCGCCCAATCGGGACGTATTCGAAAGAAGCCTCCGGGAACTGGCCTACCATTCCGACGTACTCGACCTGATGGGTCTGGGTGCCGATGCCCGGATCCAGATCCACGTGGGGGGCATCTACGGCGATAAACCGGCGGCAATAGACCGGTTCGTGCGCAGATATAAAGGCTTAGACGAGCGGATCTCCCGGAGGCTGACCATTGAAAACGACGACCGCCTCTATACCTTTGCCGACTGCGTCCGGATCCATGAACGGGTCGGCATTCCGATAATCTTTGACAACCTGCACCACGGGATCAACTGCTCCGGTGAACCGCTCCTGGAAGTATTTGCAAAACTCTCTCAGATCTGGACCGGCCGGATCGGGATTCCGATGACCGATTACAGCGAACCACTGCCCGGCGGCAGGTCCGGCCGCCACGCCGAACAGATCGACACCGGGGCATTTCACCGTTATCTTTCGGATACCGCCGGGTATGATTTCGACATTATGCTGGAGATCAAGGACAAGGAGAAAAGTGCAGCGGCGGCGGTTCAGATTGCCGCGGAAGATCCGCGCTTAGTGATAATGTAGGAGTTTCAAACGAATTGACTGACCCGAGAGAAAAACCATGACCGAGGACCTGCCGATCCGGATGGGAATCAGCCAGTGTCTTCTGGGTGAGAATGTCCGCTACGACGGCGGCCACAAACTCGACCGGTACCTGCGTGACACCCTGGGCCGGTTTGTCGAGTGGGTACCGGTCTGCCCGGAAGTCGAAAGCGGGCTGCCCACCCCACGCGAGTCGATGCACCTGGTCGGCGACAAGGACCAGCCACGGCTGGTGACCACCCGCAGCGGCATTGACCACACGGAGCGGATGCGGACCTGGATTAAAAAGCGCCTCGACGCACTCGCGGAAGACCGGCTGTGCGGGTATGTGTTTAAAACCCGGTCGCCATCTTCGGGAATGCGCGATATCAAGATCTACGACGAGACCGGTAAAAACGTGCGCGACCGGGGTGCGGGGCTGTTTGCCCGGGCATTCATGGACAGATTTGCCATCATCCCGGTGGAGGACGAGGGGCGGCTCCACGATATGGGCCTGCGGGAAAATTTCATCGAGCGGGCCTTTGTCTTTGCCAGCTGGCTGCAGTACGAAAAAACCGATGGTTCCCACAAGGGGCTGGTCGATTTCCATACAGATCATAAACTGCTGATCATGGCCCACAGCCCGAAAGATCTAAAAATTCTGGGCGCCCTGGTGGCACATGGAAAAGCCGATGATCCGGAATCCCTGAGGACAGAGTACATCACCACGCTCATGGAAGCACTGAAACTCAAGGCCACGGCCCAAAAGAACACCAACGTGCTCGACCACTGCATGGGGTATTTCAAAAAGCAGCTTTCAGCGGACCAGAAAAAGGAACTGCGGGAAGTTATCGACGACTACCATGCCCACCTGGTTCCGTTGATCGTACCAATTACTCTCATCGCCCATTATACGCGATTGTATGCCGAACCGTACCTGCTGCGGCAGAAATACCTCTACCCGCATCCCCGGGAGTTGATGCTGCGCAACCATGTATAGCATTCAGCTTGACTCAGGTGATGCAAGTTTCCTTGCTCTTACTCTTACTCTTGCTCTTAATCTTAATCTTAATTCTTGAATTTGGAGCGAACCCATCATGGAAGACAAACCCTTTCAGGCACTTGTGGTCGAAGAAGCTGAAGATAAAACGTTTTTTCGGAGCATTCGCAAACGCCGTATACGCGACCTGCCCGACGCAGATGTGCTGATCCGGGTGCATTATTCGTCTTTAAACTACAAGGACGCCCTTTCGGCGACTGGCAACAAGGGCGTCACGCGCCATTATCCCCATACGCCGGGCATCGATGCCGCCGGCATTGTGGAAGCAAGCCGCAGCAGTTCAATTTCAGCAGGAGAAGAGGTTATCGTCACCAGCTACGACCTGGGCATGGAAACGGACGGGGGATTCGGGCAGTATATCCGGGTGCCGGCCGACTGGGTGGTCAAGCGGCCGCAGGGATTGAGCCTGAAGGAAAGCATGATTTACGGCACCGCCGGCTTTACCGCGGCGCTGTCGGTGCACAAAATGACCGGATCAGTGCCTCCGGACCGGGGCGATATCCTTGTTTCGGGCGGATCGGGGGGAGTGGGCACCATGGCCATCTCCTTTCTGGTGAAAGCGGGGTACCGGGTGGTGGCTGTCAGCGGCAAAACGCCGGATGCCGATTATCTCACATCGCTTGGGGTCGCAGAGATCCTGTCGATAGAAGAGGCGACCGACACCTCGGGCAAACCGCTGTTAAAAGACCGGTGGGCGGGGGTAATCGATACGGTGGGGGGCGACATTTTATCGACTGCCATCCGGTCGACGAAAATCGACGGCAACGTCACCTGCTGCGGCAATATCGCCTCGGGCGACCTGCCCCTGACGGTTTACCCGTTCATTCTCCGCGGCATCACGCTGTTCGGAATCGATTCCCAGCACTGCCCCATGGCGCTGCGGCAAACCATCTGGGAACGGTTGGCCGGGGAATGGAAACTCGAACGCCTGGAGCACATCTCTGCTGAAATCGGCCTGGAGGAACTCGACAGCCGGATCGACCGGATGCTTGCCGGCCACAGCCAGGGAAGAACCGTGGTTCGGATGTAGTCCTTTTTTAGAAAGGCGGCAATCCGTCTTACCTGTCCGCATGTCGTTAGTAGAAAGCCATCAAAATTAATAAATCGGCAAATTAATCAAATTATATGAATACGTGTACATCCGTATACGGCAAAACAGAAGACAGGAATTATTTATTAATTAAAATATTTCAGCATGTTATTGACATACAGGATCGGGTATATTTTTTTAGTATTAGTAAAACTACACGATTTTATACTACTGTTCACGAAAAGATACGACCTCGCCACTTCCGCTGCCGATCACACAGGATCCCTGCCGAACGAATCCGATAGCACCACCAATTTAATTTAAAATAACATTTCAGTGATTTAAAAATTAAACCGCGCGACACTTCCGGTCACTCAAAGATCTGGCATACGATTTGCTTTGTATATAATCGTTACTGCTAAACATAAGACGCTGAAAAAGACTGGCGCCGCTAAATGTCACACTCCAAGTTATACAAGGAGGCCGTAACATACACGTCAATTTCTATGGGGCGCCGGACTGAACAAACCGATGGTTTCCTCCCCATGTAAATCGCGATCTGTTCTTCGCTCCGCCAGACCGGAAAAAGCCGTTGCCATTTGGGCTCTTTTCCCCCGCAATTTGCAGGATGGCGCCGACTCACCCCTCTAACCCCCTCCCCCCTCCCTCCCCCTCTCATATTCCCCGGTCGTTTCAGGACCGGGGAATATGGGCCGCCCTTCTTTTCCCGATGCACTGGACAGGGCGATAATTCCCATTTTTTTATTGCATTTGCCAGAGCTTCATTTATACAGGTATGCAAAACAGATCACCCTGCATCCGTGTGGGATGCACCGGAGACGTTTTTTCAACTTCCAACCGGGCGGATTCTGTTGTACGAAAGCGCAACCGTTGCAGATCAGAAAAGCCAAAACTATAAGGATTCCATGAAAGACGAAACGATCGAAATCAATAAATACCAGTGCCGGGTCATCTCCAGCAAGGGGAAGGGGACACCGATCATCTTCCTTCACGGATATATGTACACCAGCGACGTATGGAATGAAATCGGGCTGCTCCGGATTCTCGAACAGTACGGCATTCCATTTAAAGCCATCGACATGCCCTATGGCAAGATCAGTGAATGCACCCCCCGAACGAGTTCTTCCCAGGACAACGTAGAGCTCGTGGCCGCTATTGCCGGCAAGGACCCGGTCATTGTGGGTGCAAGCCTCGGCGGCTATATCGCCTTGAAATACAGCGTCGATCACCCGGTAAAAGGACTGCTCCTTGCCGCTCCGGTCATGTGCCTCCAGGAAGAACTGACCCGACACTATGAGCGGTTGGAAAATAAGGTATCGATCGTTTACGGGGATGCGGACAACATCGTGCCGGCCAATGAAATGAAAAAATTTTCCGGACTGGTCAAGACCGATCTGCAAATTTACAAGAATGCGGGACATCCGGCGTATCTCGATTTTCCGGAACGGTTTAACGAGGACGTCCTGGCGATGTATAAAACGGCAATCGGTTGATTTGATGGAAGAGAATTAAAAGTTTCGCTGACGCGAATTAAACGAAGATGGTGCTTTAACGTTTTTAACAGAAAGGCGCAGGGGAATATCGCTACATTCCTCTGCGCCTTTCTGTTGTTATTTACCACGGGTATGGATTAAAAGAATTAACCCCCGCGCAGCCAGTCCCTACTGAATCCCTATTTTAAAAAAATCATCTGTCCCGGTGATCGCATCGGATCGTTTGGTGTAGGTACGGGGAACGGTCCCTTCTTTGAAGCATTCATAAATCACTTTTTCGGATTCGTTGATCGGCAGCAGCCCGGTTTTGGCGTCGATATTGGCGAAAACCACATTATCGGGCACCGGAAACACCCGTTCCGGTTTGCCGGTCAGCACGTCCTGCATGTAGTCGAGCCAGATGGGACTCGCCGCCCGGGAGCCGGTCTCCTTGCTCCCCAGGGATTGTTCCTGATCAAATCCCACCCATGTCCCGGTGACGTAGCGCGGGGTATAGCCCATAAACCATGCGTCATGCAGGTTATTGGTCGTGCCGGCCTTGCCGGCAACCGGACGATTCAACGCCTTGGCCCGCCAGCCGGTCCCCTCTTGTACGACCTCTTCCATCAGATGCGTGATGATATAAGCAACGCTTTTATCGATCACCCGTTCAGGCCGGGTTTCGTTCCGGTATATGACGTTGCCGTCCCGGTCCTCAATGCGCTCGATAAATACCGGAGAGACCTTATACCCCTGGTTGGCAAAAACCGCATACGCGCCGACGAGTTCGAGCAGCGACATGCCCGAGGAGCCGAGGGCCAGGGAAAGATCGCGTTCCAGGCGGGAATCGATTCCGAGTTTTTTCGAGTAGTCGACTACGTAATCGATGCCGATGTCCCGCAGGATCTTTACGGTGATGACATTCCGGGAATGAATCAGCCCGTCACGGAATAGGGTGAACCCATGAAATGTCTTATCGTAGTTGTTCGGTTTCCACGTGAAATCATTCGCAGTGTCCTCAAAAACGATGGGCGTATCGGCGATGACTGTTGCTGGCGTATATCCTTTGTCCAGGGCCGCCGCATAAATAATCGGTTTGAATGCCGACCCCGGCTGCCGGCGGGATTGAATCGCCCTGTTGAACTGGCTCTTGGAAAAATCCCGGCCGCCGATCATGGCTTTGATATGCCCGTTTTCAACTTCCTGGGTCAAAAGGGCGGATTGGGCTTCCGGGGTCTGTTCGAGCGACAGTTCCCATTCGCCCGCATCCGGCTGCCATTTTTTCATCCGTACCTTGATAATGTCGCCGGGGTTGAGGACTTCGCCCGGATTAGTGACAAACACACGGCCGTAGGACACTTTCGGATCGGCCTTCCGGGCCCAGCGCATATCGGCAAGGCCGATGGCGCCAACGGTATTGCCGACGCGGACTTTTACGATATCGGCTTTGTCATCGACGGCAACAACAACGCCGTCGGTAATCCGTGACGCATCCAG
>JAGXHH010000151.1 GCA_024636355.1 Desulfobacteraceae bacterium
ATATCAGCACGCTCGATCTGCTGACCCTGGTAGTGGCGTTGGTGCTGATGAGCGGATTGTTCCTGTTTTTCCGTTTCTCCAAATTCGGCGTGGCCATGAAAGCCACCCAGCAGAATCAAACCGCAGCGCGCCTGATGGGAATTCGGACAAATCGGGTCAAGATGGCGACCTGGGGCATTTCGGCCATGGTCGGTTCCGTGGCGGGGCTGCTGATCGCCCCGACGATTATGGAGCCCTATATGATGTGGGATCCGCTGCTCAAGGGCTTTGCAGGTGCGGTTGTCGGGGGGATGACCTCATTGCCGGGAGCGGTTTTCGGCGCCTATATTGTCGGCATCGTCGAGCACCTGTTCGGCGGGTATGTGTCGATGGAGTTCAAATCGGTCGTGGCGTTTGCCGTAATTGTTCTCGTCCTGTGCGTCAAGCCGAGCGGGTTGTTTGCAAGGCATTACGTGAAAAAGGTTTAGAAAGGGATAAAGGCGGTTCAAAGTTCAAGGTTCAAGGTTCAAAGGTCAAGGTTCAAAGGTTCTTTAAGGGTGTTTTTTGAAAATTGATAGTAACTATTCAGCTGATAAAAGCTCACTATGCATGGGGGGCCTCTCAGATTTCCGGTACGCAGCTGATGCGCTTTCTTCGTCAGCACATCCTGTGATCAACGGCTCGATGTCATCGGTTTTTCGTGCACGTGCACGGATCGGCTCTTATGTTTTTTTGTAGTACCCCTGTAATTGGGGTTCGCACTGCTCCAACCTGCGGTGCCGGTTTTTCATGCTCGTGCGCGGAATTGTACTCGGCTTTTTAAGCATCAAACCTTAAATAGGAGGGTTTTTATGAAACAGACATTACTGGCAGTACTGATCGGTTTCACCATGGTGTTTGCTTTTAGTTCAGCCGGTTACGGGGAGGTCGTCGGCGTAACGGATACGGAAATCCATATCGGCCAGTGGAGCCCTCAGACCGGACCTGCAGCCCCCTGGGGTGCGGTGGCCCGGGGGACGGATGCTTATTTCAAATGGATAAACGCCAACGGCGGCATCCATGGCCGGAAACTGGTGCTCCATTATTTCGATGACGCCTATAATCCTGCCAAAACCAAAGCCGGTGTCAAACAGCTCCAGGAGCAGACCGGCATGTTTGCGTGGGTATCCGGTGTCGGCACCGCCCCCGGTCTTGCGGTAAAGGATTACCTGATGGAGCGCAAAATACCGTGGGTCGGCCCTTCGACCGGATCACGGCACTGGGTGGAGCCGCCGCAGAAGTACCTGTTCAACGTATACCCGCTTTACCTGGGTGATGCCCAGATACTGACCGACTACGCGATAAACGAATTGGACAAGAAGAAAATCGCCATTGTCTACCAGGACGATGACTATGGCAAGCAGGGCCTGGAAGGCGCCCGTTATGAACTGGATAAGAAGAACATGAAGCTGGTGGCGGAAATTCCGGCGGCGGTCACCGATACGGATATGAAGCCGCACGTCATGCGGCTCAAGCAGTCCGATGCCGATGCTGTCCTGCTTTTCGTGACCCCGGGGATTGTGGCACGGCTGATCGGTACCGGCAAGGCGATGCGTTTTGAACCCCAGTGGATGAGTTCGACCACCTGCGGCGATTTTCCGCTCATGATGGCAATAACAAAAGGCTTGTATGAAGGCGTGATCACTGCAAGTTTCGGTATGGGCCAGCCGACCGGAAATGTGGGTGAGGTCCAGGGAATCGAAAACCCCGCACTCGACCTGCTGGCAAAATATAAAACGGAAGTTTACGACAAATTTGCCGCTGCAGACGAACGCTGGGGCTATACTTTTGCGACAGGCATCGGCCTGGCAGAACCCCTTGTCGAGGGATTGAAACGGTGCGGGCCGGACCTGACCCAGGAAAAACTCGTCACGGAGCTCGAAGGGATGAAAAAATTCAAGGGTCTCATGGGCGATATTACCTATGCCCCGTTTGATGCCAATGACCCGTTGACCCGGCTGGGACAAAACGAGATTTATCTGCAGCAGTGTACGGAAGACGGCAAATCGAAGATTCTTACCGACTGGCGGAAAACGACGTATATTCCGAAAGATTAGTAGCAGGATTCGACTATCCTTGAAACGTTTTACCGTGCTCGGTCCAGCCCGGCTGGACTGAGCACGGATTTTGCCAATCTCTTCCTCTTCTTTTTAAATGATCGCAATCGTTTACAACCGATGTCGATTTTGAAAGCATTTGGGGACGTCTCGAATACCCCTCCAAGTCTTCCAGGAGATTCCAGTTCATGACATTCTTTGCGGTAGAAGGGCTTTCCATGGCCTTCGGCGGATTAAAAGCGCTCGACGGCGTTTCTTTTGAAATAAAAAAGGGCGAAGTCTACGCCATTATCGGTCCGAACGGGGCCGGCAAGACCACGATGTTCAACTGCATCAACGGCATCTATCCGCCGTCCGGCGGGAAGATCATTTTCAAGGACAAGAATATCCGGGGAAAAAAGCCGGACAGGATCGCAAAGGCGGGTATTGCCCGGACTTTCCAGAATATCGAGCTGTTTGCCAACATGAATACCATGGAAAATATCATGCTTGGTCGGCATCTGTTCATGAAAACCGGGCTGTTTCGCGGCGGGTTGATGTGGGGAAACCGGTCGTTTGCCGGAAAAGAGGAAATCGTCCACCGGCGCAAAGTCGAGGAGATCATTGATCTGCTCGAACTCCAGTCGGTGCGCAACAAAATAGTGAGCGGACTCGCATACGGTATCCAGAAAAAAATTGAACTCGGCAGAGCGCTTGCCGCAGAACCCGAACTCCTGCTGCTCGATGAACCCTGTGCCGGGATGAATGCCGAAGAAAAGCAGGATATGATTTTCTGGATCAAGGACATCCAGGACGAACTCGGCATCACCATCCTGCTGATCGAACACGATATGACCATGGTGATGGATATTTCCGACCGGATCCTTGCACTCAATTTCGGCCGGCCGATTGCCCAGGGGCCACCGGATACGGTGCGAAAACATCCGGAAGTACTCAAGGCATATCTCGGCGAGGACGAGGAAACGGAATATAACGCATCGGAAAGTGGAGCAGACATTGAGCGCATTGCTTGAAATAAAAAATATCGAAACGTATTACGATTTGATCTATGCGATCCGGGGCGTTTCCCTCACGGTCCAGGAAGGGAGCATCACCACGATTCTCGGCAATAACGGCGCGGGCAAGAGCACCATTCTGCGGACGGTGCTGGGGCTCATCGAAGATCAGCCGGAAAAGGGGAGCATCGAGTTCATGGGGCAGCGGATCGACCGTATGGACACGGAACAGATCGTCCGGCTCGGCATTTCTTCCGTGCCCGAGGGGCGGGAAGTGTTCGAGGAGCTTACGGTGAGGGAAAACCTGATGATGGGCGCCTATATACGGAAGAACAAGAAAGAGGTGGCTCAGGATTTTGAGCGGGTATTCGAATATTTTCCGGTGCTCTCCCAAAGAATCAGCCAGTGGGCCGGGACGCTTTCCGGCGGTGAGCAGCAGATGCTGGCCATCGGAAGAGCACTGATGAGCCGCCCCAAACTTCTTTTTCTCGATGAGCCGTCGCTGGGACTTTCGCCGTTGCTGGTAAAAGAAATCTTTTCGATAATCAAACGGATCAATCAGGAAGGTGTCACGATCCTGCTCGTCGAGCAGAACGCCAAAAAAGCCCTGGATGTATCCGATGAAGCCCTGATTCTTGAAAACGGTCGGTTTGTGCTCAAGGGAAAGTCGAGCGAACTGATGGAAGACGACAATGTAAAAGAATTTTACATGGGCGTCCGGACGGAAGCGTCGGCCAAGGGGTATCAGCGCTGGAAGCGCAAAAAAGTCTGGCGGTGATGGCTGAGTAAACGTCCCATCTACTGCGTTGCAGTGAATTTTTCATCCGCTCAACATACGACAAGTATGCCATCGCGGATGAAAAATCACTGCGCCTTGTATATGGAACGTTTACTCAGTCATCCCTTTGGCGCAGCAATTCCCGGTGAACTCTGTAGGAGCGGGCCATGCCCGCGAAGGCGGATGCATTTTCGCGGGCATGGCCCGCTCCTACGTGGTCACCCGTTAATCACAGACACATTTCACCGAGAATTGCTTCCTTTGGCGGTTTTCGGCTATATACGATAGAAGAGTGTCGACTTTAGTCACATCAGATTCTACGAGGGCATTAAATGAAGGATATTTCTGAACAGGTGGGCGGCGGCACAACGACCGCATCGACCACCCCCGCGGTATTCCGGCAGGCCATGGGACGAAAAGGCGACGCGGTCGCCATGCGCTACAAGGAATACGGGCTGTGGAAGGACATTTCCTGGAATACCTATTACCGCACCGCGCGGCATATCGGCAGTGCGCTGATCGATCTTGGCCTGGAAAAGGGCGATTGTGTGTCGATCATTGGGGACAACTGTCCCGAATGGGTCATGATCGACATGGGGATCCAGTGCGCCGGCGGCGTGTCGGTGGGTATTTACACGACCAATGCCTGGCAGGAAGTCGAATACGTGGCGACCCATTCCGATTCCGTTTTCCTGTTTGTGGAAAACGAAGAGCAGCTCGATAAATGGCTCAATTTCAGGGACAACGCACCTCTTCTTAAAAAAGTGATTGTCTGGGAGACCAAGGGGTTGCGGGACTTTTCGGACCCGCTGGTGATGACCTACGATGCGCTGATCGAGCATGGCAGGCGGCTGGATTCTAAAGCGGTAGATGAACGCAGCGAAAACCTTCGCCCGGACGACCTGTGCCTGCTGATTTACACCTCGGGAACCACGGGACCGCCCAAGGGCGCCATGCTGACGCACCGGAACGTCACCTGGATGGCCGAAGCCGTAGAGAAGCAGAATCCGATGCACGAAGGCGATGCGGTGCTTTCCTTTCTGCCGTTGTGCCATATCTTTGAACGCCTCTTTTCCGTATTCGCTCACATCCGCCACGCCTACGTCGTCAATTTCGTGGAAAAAGCGGACACGGTTATGGATAACATGATCGAAGTCTCCCCGACTGTCGGTTACGCCGTGCCGCGCATCTGGGAAAAATATTACTCCGGCATTCTGATCCGGATGACCGATGCGACAAAATTCAAGCGGCTTGTGTTCCACACGGCTTTAAAAATCGGGCAGAAGCGGGCGACGTTGAAAATGAATTTCGAAAAAGTCCCTATGTCGCTTAATGTTCTGTTTTCGATCGCCCATCTGGCGGTGTTCCGGAAATTAAAGGAACGACTCGGCTTCGAACGGATTCGGGTCGCCTATTCCGGTGCGGCCCCCATTTCAGCCCAGGTGCTCCATTTCTACCAGTCGATCGGGATGAACCTGATCGAGGGGTACGGCCAGACCGAAGGCACCGGTGTTACCAGCGCGTCTGAAGCGGGAAAGGCCAAATTCGGAGCCGTCGGCACCCCGGTGCCGGGAACCGAAGTCAAAATCGCCGAAGACGGCGAAATCCTGGTGCGCTCGCCCGGGGTGTTCGCCGGGTATTTCAAAAACGATGCGGCCACGAAAGAAACCCTGATTGATGGGTGGCTCTATTCCGGCGATGTCGGTGTAATCGATGAAGACGGATTCCTGAAGATCACGGATCGGAAAAAAGACATCATCATCACGGCCGGCGGCAAGAACATCTCACCGCAGTATATTGAAAATATGCTGAAGGCGAGCATCTATATAAATGATGCCGTGGTGATCGGCGACCGGCGCAAATTTTTATCCGCCCTGATCATGATCGACGAGGACAACGTCGTGAAGTTTGCCCAGGACCATAAAATCCAGTTTTCCACCTACGGCGACCTGACGCAGGACCGGAAAGTAAACGAACTGATTCAAGAGGAAATCGATAAGGTAAACCAGACGCTGGCCCGGGTGGAAAATGTTCGAAAATTTACGATCCTGCCCAAAAAGCTCTACGAGGAAGACGGGGAAGTCACTCCCACCATGAAGATCAAGCGGAAGTTTGTAAACGAAAGTTTTTCCGACACGATAGAGGCGATGTACCGGTAGGGCAGGAGCCAGAATTCAGAATCCAGGAGCCAGAATCCAGGAGCCAGAAGGCAGGAGCCAGAAGGCAGGAGCCAGGAGGCAGGAGCCAGGAGCCAGATCCAGAGGAGTCAGGAGATAGAAGCCAGAAGCAAAAAACCGGAATTCCGGGTGACAGTTGCTTTTGCATCGGCGGGGGCGATTCGTGAATCGCCCCTACGAATGACCGTTGTACAATGGCGTAACATCCGGAACAATCCCGGCCTCACGATGTAGGGGCGATTCACGAATCGCCCTCGTCGGGATGGGAATCCCGACCTGCAAACCGCACCAACACAGGAATAACCCATGTCTGAAAGAACCGCCTACCGTGTCTGCCCGCTTTGCGAAGCCGGGTGCGGGCTGGAAATCGCCGTTTCGGAAAACGGGGTCGAAAAGATTCGGGGCAACCGGCAGCACCCTATGAGCAAAGGATTCTGTTGCCCTAAGGGAATCGCACTCAAGCAGCTCCACGAAGATCCGGACCGGCTCAGGCCCCCGATGATTCGGGAAAACGGACAATTCCGGGCAGCCTCCTGGGATGAGGCGTTGTCGCTGGTTGAGCGGAAACTTGCGGATATCCGGCAAACCCATGGAAACGATGCGGTCGCCGTTTACCTGGGCAACCCGAATACCCATACCATGGCCGGCGGCCTCTTTATCCGGCCGCTGATCAAGGCACTGAGAACGAAGAATTTCTACACGGCCAGCACCGTGGACCAGATGCCCAAAATGGCCGCCTGCGGACTTCTCTACGGCAGCCCCATGCGGATTCCGATCCCGGATATCGATCACACGGACCTCTTCGTCGTGTTCGGCGCCAACCCGTTTGTCTCCAACGGCAGCCTGATGACCGCCCCCGATATGCCCGGCCGCATCCGGGCGCTGCAGGAGCGGGGCGGCAAAATGATCGTGATCGATCCGCTCCGGACCCGCACCGCCCAGGCCGCCGACCGACACCTGTTCATCCGGCCGGGCACCGATGTTTACATGCTGCTGGCCATGGTCAACCGGCTGTTTGCCGAAGGGTTGGTCAATACCGGACACCTGGAGACGTTCATCGATGATGTACAAGCCCTGCGGGAAACTGTAGCGCCGTTTACGCCCGAGGCGGCGGCCCGCATGTGCGGCATTGAAGCCGATGCAATC
Source organism: Desulfobacteraceae bacterium (assembly GCA_024636355.1). Classification (GTDB taxonomy): domain Bacteria; phylum Desulfobacterota; class Desulfobacteria; order Desulfobacterales; family Desulfosalsimonadaceae; genus JAGXHH01. Next base: position 7,172 of record JAGXHH010000151.1, read on the forward strand.
GTGCAGCTGACCCGGGAAATTGCCGCTGCGAAAAAATGCGCCGTTTACGGCAGAATGGGAACCAGCACGGTCCGGTACGGTACGGTCAGTTCCTGGCTGGTCGAGGTCATCAATATCCTGACCGGGAATCTCGACCGGCAGGGGGGAACCGGTTTCTGCCGGCCGGCCCATGTCCCGGACGGAAGTATTCCGAAAGGATACTCGGTCGGCAGATGGCGCTCGCGCGTATCGCAGGCGGCCGAGGTCAGCGGCGAGCTGCCGGTAGCCGTTTTGTCGGAAGAAATGGAAACCCCGGGCAAAGGGCAGATCCGGGCCCTGCTGACGGTGGCCGGAAATCCCGTCCTGGCAATTCCTGAAAGCGACCGCCTCGATGCGGCGCTGGCCGGTCTCGATTTCATGATATCGGTCGACTACTACATCAACGAGACGACCCGGCAGGCGGATGTGATCCTGCCGCCGGCATCCATCCTGTGCCACGGACATTATGACTTTTTCTTCCACGCACTTGCCGTGCGCAATTTTGCCTGTTATTCCCCGCCGGTGTTTGAAAAGGGAGCCGATGAAAAGGACAAGTGGGAAATTATGGCCAACCTGGCCCTGATCGCGGCCGGTAAAGGAAGCGACGCGTCTCCGGAAAGGCTGGAGGAAAAGATGCTCGACGATCTGGCCGCAGGTGTGATCAAGGCCATGGGCGGCGAAGAGAAATCCGGGGTGAAAAAAGAAATGCTGATCGCGCCACTTTCCGGAAATAAGGGACCGGAACGGCTTCTTGATTTTCTGCTGCGGATCGGACCCTATGGGGACGGTTTCGGAATGAAGCCCGACGGCATTAATTTTAAAACACTTACGAAAAACCCCCACGGCATCGATTTCGGGCCGTTAAAGCCGATGATCAAGCATGCGCTTGCCAACCCGGACGGTAAAATTCACCTGTTTCCTGAAGACATGACGCCTGATCTTGAAGAACTCCGCCAGGCAATCGAAGGCACAGGTGGAGAACCCGGCCGCTACCTGCTTATCGGGCGGCGTCACCTGCGAACGAACAACTCGTGGATGCACAACATCGAAGCCCTGTCGGCAAACAATCCCTGCACCCTGTTGATGCATCCCGATGATGCCGGACGGCTGGAATTGGAAAACGGCGATTCGGCACAGATCACGTCGGATGTCGCCACCATTGCGGCGCCGGTGGAAATCACCGATGCGATCATGCCCGGCGTGGTCAGCCTGCCCCACGGGTGGGGACATGACAAGGATGGGATTCAATTGTCGGTGGCCGGAAAGAATTCCGGGGTCAACACGAACCGGCTCACTCCGGCCGTAACGGAACGGATAGCGGGAACGGCCGTTTTAAACGGTATCCCGGTGACGGTCGCTTCGGCGGCGGAATAACTCTTAAACTTTAATTCGGTTATCCGGTTGTTCCAGTAATTCACTATTCACCATTGACAATTCACCATTCACAATTTGCTTTTGATTTAGTATCCAAATCAATTGTGAATTGTGAATAGCTAATTGTGAATTTAGAAAAGCGAGATTGCCGCAGATATCGCGGCGCTGTCCGTTCTGGGGCGAAAAGCCGTTGCTGCCGATGTGGAAGCGCAGACCTGGACCGTCGGCCTGCTCGGCCGGACAAGTTCCGCCGGGGATTTTGTGAACGCCATGCGGCAGTGGGATCGGGCGGCACGGATCATGGGCGGTTTTCATAAAAAATATGATCTGTACCTCACGCCGACCCTTGCCGAGCCCCCGGTAAAAATCGGGGCGACCCAACTCAAGCCTGCCGAAAAAATCGCTGTAAACATCATTAACCGGCTCGGCCTGGGCAAACTGCTGCACCTTTCCGGACTCCCGGAAAAGATCGCGACCGAAGGCTTATCCTTTGCGCCGTTTACCCAACTGGCCAACCTGACCGGCCAGCCCGCCATGTCGGTGCCCCTTTACTGGAGCGAAGACGGGCTACCCTGCGGCGTCCAGTTCACTGCTCCCATTGGTGATGAAACGTCGCTTTTCCGCTTGGCCGGGCAACTCGAACAGGAACGCCCCTGGTTTGACAAGCGCCCGCCGGTTTTATGAAATAATCTCTTGCAAATTTCCGGATAGGAAGGTAAAAGCAAAAGTTCATCAAAAAATCGCATCGGCCTTGCAGATCCTGTTGACAATGGATATGTTGCAGAACATCAAGAGGTCGCGGCAATTTGCAGGTTTAATCCGTGGATTATCAAAGGATCAAACCTGCATGATTATTTGCAAGCGTTAAAGAAGCTTAAAGACCCGCAACGTAAAATTAAACAGGAACCCCGGTCGATACATTCCCCAGTGACGGCAATCCCGCCCGCGTTTGACTTCTCGAGTTGACGGCCCGCAAGAAGCTGGAAAAACAGATATCGTAATGCCTGACAGTGTGAGGCATTCTTACCGGACGCATTCGCCGGCCGGACGCAAAAAACGTTTGTCCGAACCGTATCCCTATTAAAAAGTGAAAGAAGAAATCTTAATGTCCACAAACGAAAAAGATCCTGTCGCATTTAGCGATTTCAATCTGCTGCCGCAATTGCTCGAAGCCCTGAATATCGCGGGGTATGAGGTGCCGACACCAATCCAGGAAAAAACGATCCCGAGCGTAATGTCCGGGGTTGATGTGATCGGGCAGGCGCAGACCGGAACGGGCAAAACCGCCGCCTTTGCGCTGCCGATACTTTCCCGGATCGATCTCGGCCGGCCCGTTCCCCAGGCGCTGATCCTGACCCCGACGCGGGAACTGGCCATCCAGGTATCGGAGGCCTTTCACCGCTACGCCTCCCGCCTCCGTGACTTCCGGGTGCTGCCGATTTACGGTGGCCAGGATTACAGCGGACAGCTCAAACGGCTGAAGCGGGGAGTGCATGTCGTGGTCGGCACCCCCGGACGGGTGATGGATCACATGCGCCGCGGTTCGCTGAACCTTGACGCCGTCAGTACCCTGGTGCTCGACGAGGCCGATGAGATGCTGCGCATGGGCTTTATCGACGATGTGGAATGGGTCCTTGACCAGACGCCGGCCGGCCGGCAGATCGCCCTGTTTTCAGCCACCATGCCCGCCCCCATCCGGAAAATCGCCGGCAAGTACATGCGAAACCCGGAACAGATCACAATTAAAGCCAGTACCATGACGGTGGCAACGACCCGGCAGCGGTTCCGGGTCGTCGGCGAGCATCACAAGCTCGATGCCCTGACCCGTATCCTGGAGGTTGAACCGTTTGAGGGGGTGCTCATTTTCGTGCGCACCAAAACCGCCACCCTGGAGCTTTCGGAAAAACTCGAAGCCCGAGGTTACCCGTGTGCGGCGTTGAATGGGGATATCGCCCAAAACCGGCGCGAGCAGATCATTGCCCAGTTGAAAGACGGGCGGGTCGATATCGTGGTGGCCACCGATGTGGCGGCCCGGGGGCTCGATGTCGATCGGATCAGTCATGTGATCAATTACGATGTCCCTTATGATACCGAAGCCTACATCCATCGGATCGGGCGCACGGGACGCGCCGGGCGCAGCGGTGAGGCGCTTCTTTTCGTCACGCCGCGGGAACGGCGGATGCTGGCGGCCATCGAAAAGGCCACCCGGCAGAAGATCGACGAGCTGGAACTGCCCACGAGTGAAAAGATCAATGACACCCGGATCTCCCGGTTCAAACAGCAGATCACCGACACGCTGGCCAGAAACGATCTGGACTTTTTTGTGGATATGATGGACGGGTACCGGCAGGAGCATGATGTGCCGGCAATAAATATCGCCGCGGCACTGGCCCGGATCGTTCAGGGCGACAGCCCCATGCTGATGCCCCCTGAAGTGAAAAGCAAACCGGATGCCGTACGATCGGCAAGAGACAGAAAACCGGCTTTTCCCGAGAAGTCTTTCCAGAAAGACAGGCCGGCAGCCCCGGCGGCAAAACGGCAGGGGCGGGCGGGAGATGCCGGTCTGCAGCAATACCGGATCGAAGTCGGTCTCCAGCATGGCGTCAAGCCGGGCAACATCGTCGGCGCTATCGCCAATGAGGCGGGACTCGATGCAGCGGATATCGGCAAGATCTCAATCGAAAACGAGTTTTCCACGGTCGACCTGCCCGGAGGAATGCCTTCGGAAATTTTCCAGCATCTGAAAACCGTCTGGGTGTCCGGCCAGCAGCTCAATATTTCAAAAACGGGGGAGTCGGCGGAAACGGCCGGAGCACGGGCAAAGGCAAGAGTTGAAAGCGGATGGAAACCCAGAGGAGCCGGCGGATCGGACAAACCGAGAGCCGCGTCCGAACGGGCAAATCCAAGGGCGGAAGGCGGATGGAAATCCAGAGGGGCCGGCGGATCGGCAAAGCCGAGAGCCGCTAAAGACGGATGGTCAAAACCGAGTGCAGCTAAAGACGGATGGTCAAAGCCGAAAGCAGCTAAAGACGGATGGTCAAAGCCGAGAGCCGCTAAAGACGGCTGGGAAAAACCGAGTGCAGCTAAAGAAGGATGGGCAAAGCCGAAAGCGGCCACCGAAGGATGGGCTAAGCCGAAAGCGGCTAAAGACGGTTGGTCAAAACCGAAAGCAGCTACCGACGGGCAGGCAAAATTGCACCGGACGGACCGGACCGACCGCAAAGGAAAAAAATCGCGGGATGCGCGCCGTCAAAGAAGACAGGGCAATTAACCTGTTTTCAGCTTAAATTTCACGGGCCGGGCCGGTGCGAAGAGCAGCACCGCCCGGCCCTTTTTTTTTTTAAAGTTTATTCCCCCCCCGGCTCCCTTTTCCAAAAGTGGTGACTGGCAAAATCCCTGATCATTTCAAATGCAGATTGATTTTTATGCGGAATGGCTTTAGTCTTATTGCATTCTAAACTCCTGCAATAAGGAAGGCTTATGGACATCGAACAAAGAAAAGTGGCCATCGTGACCTCCCTGGGCAAACGGTATTCAGGGATGATCGATGTTCCCAGTGCCGCATTCCGGACGACCGACCTGTTCAACAGCGCAAACGTCTTCTGGCGGAACCCGAACGAGAAATGCTACAACAATGCCATCCTCATGCAGGATGCGAAACTTTACGTCGAGGATGCCGCTGTTTTCAAAAAATTCGATAAAATCCAGATCAAACTGTCCGAGATCTATTATTTTTATGACGACCTGGAAAGCATCGGAAATGAGGGGGAGAAGAAACGGGCCGACTCAATGGTCAAGCAGTCCCAGGAAGGAGCCAAAACGGTCCAGATCGTCACCCGGGACGTTTCCAATTCATTTTATTTCATAACCGGGACGTTTTACGGCCTGTTCAGAAAAAAATCGAACGATAAATTCATTCCGCTCTCCCAGGCGCAAATCGTGGAAATCTACAAGAGGCAGGATAAGTGGGCTAAAAAAGAGATTGCGCTTCCTCACAGTTTTATCGGCGTCAGCAACGAGCACATCGAATCGGTGACCTTCACTTGATGCGATAGTAATCGAATAACCAAATCTGGTTATCCGGTTCGCTCCAGTGATGGGCAATGCTAACTTTTTGGTGCCAAAGAGATCGAATATCCTCTCGCAGAGGGCGCTGGGAGCGCAGAGGAACTCTCCGCGTCCTCAGCGGCTCTGCGAGAGAAATCATTAACTGGAGTTTTCCGGATAACCAGATAACCAAAAAAAAGGCCGCTGAAATTCCGTTTCCGGAATTTCAGCGGCCTTTTTTTTTCAGTGGTCTCCTTGGGAAGGATCAGTCCGCGCTGCCCGGCGCCAGGCCGAGATGGTCGCGCATGTGGCGTTCCGCCTCGAAAAACTCATCGACCTCCGTGTAATAGTAGGCGTTGGCTTCGATATTGTGTTCCTCGATAAAATCCGCCATCGGCTTCAGGGTTTCTGTTTCAAGCCCCATCGGTCCGAGAACGAGCAGGAAAAAGAACGTTGCCAGAATGCAGGCTACCAGGATTGCCCAGCGCTTGAGCCGGGCAATCCCTCCGGAGCCGGACCCGCTGGAAACGGGCCCGGCGCAGCGATTTGTTTCCATTATATATGCCGTCGACGTATTCATATGTTAAATCAGTGCCGTGATGTCGGGGAATACAAGGTAGAACATGATGTAGGCCATGAGCAGCGTCAGGGCCAGGTTGAAGCTCTGGCCGCAGAAGTACAGGATCAGTGGCTTGCCGCCCTTGAAGTATCCCTTGAGTTCGCGGAAATCCGTGGCCAGCCCGATGCTGATGAAGGCCAGGCAGAAGAACCAGCCGCGCAGGTTTTTGGTCATTCCTTTGAGGATGCCTTGGTCGATCAGGGCGTAACCGACATCCGGTCCCATGGATGCATAGATGGTGGAAAAAAGAATCGATGCGCCGATGAAGCCGATAACGAATTTCGGGAAGCGGTGCCAGATTTCAGAGGCGTGCACTTTCTGCCCCGGTACGCAATCGACCCGGGTGCACCAGTAAATGGCCACGCAGAAGGCGATGCCACCGATGAGGATATTCTGGATCATCTTGATGGTCGCAGCCGTGTAAAGGGCTTTTTCACCCAGGAAGGCACCTGCCGCGGCAACAGCACCCGTGGCATCGATGGTGCCGCCCATCCAGGCGCCGCCGAGCACTTCGGGCATCCCCACTGCTTTAATAAAGGCCGGCATCACGATCATCATGATCGATGTAAAGACCAGGCTGAGGCCGACTGCCAGGGTCAGTTCCTCTTTTTTCGCCCGGCAGGCCGATGCGGTGGCAATGGCCGCCGATACGCCGCACACCGACATGTCCGCCGAAATTACCATGTTCAATGTTTTCGATTCGATTTTCAGAATTTTCTGCCCGAATTGATAGGTGGTGACCAGAACGATCGGGGTTACGACCCAGGCGACGAAAATACCCGGAAGGCCGATGGAAAGGATTTTTCCGAAGAGAATTTCGGCACCCAGCAGCACCAGGCCGGTCTTGATGTAAAATTCCGTCTGAACCGCCGGTTTAATCCAGGAAGGCGTGCCGATGGTATTGGAGATCAAAAGGCCAATGGCAATCGCCCAGGCGGCATATCCGATGCCGTATGCCTTGGCCGCTGCCTGGGAGGAGAGCATGTAGGCGACGATCGCCAGGGCGAATACCAGGACGAAGGCTTTTAAAAATTCAGGAAGCGGCTTGCCCATAACTTTGAGCCCTGCTCCGAACAGCAGGGCGATGATGACGCCGAGACCGACCAGGTAGCCGGCCTGATTGTACGGTTTGACCGTGACCTTCTTTTTAAGATCGGAGACCTTGTTCTGGGCACCGATCCAGGCGCTGATGGAATCCTTGGCTTCGGCGTTCAACGTCTCATTTTTAAAATTGGCGGCTGCCGCAGCCGACTGCCTGGATGTGGCAACGGCAAGCGCCCCGGCGGACGCGGCTTGTGCCGCCTCGTATTTGGCCATTGCGGCTGCATTTTTGGCCGCCGCAGCTTCTTCGTTCAGAAAGAAGCTTTGCAGGGGGTTGTCGGTCCAGCCGTGCGGCTTGGAGGTAAAGACGTTTAAGAACTTGCCGAAACCGGTGCTGTAGGACTTTAATTTGTGTTTGCTTTCAGCCGCTTCATGCCAGGCAATGGTTTTAAAGGGTGCCCGCTCCATTTCCTTTTCCATGATGGCATTGGCTTCGGCAATTTTTGAATCCATGTTCTCAGGGGGGGCGTTGAAATAAACGAACATGCCGAAGATCAGGATGAAGAGGCCGAGCCAGATCGCCCAGTAATCCTCTTTTGTCCATAGATCCGAAAGTTTGCTTTCCGCGACATCGATGACGACATCGCTTTCAGGGGGCATCGTTTGTGCCATATCACTCATTGGTCTTCCATCTCCTTTTAATTGCAGGTTTTCAATATCCGTTCGATATGTTATGAAAAATCTTTGTGATGCGCTTTCGCGGCTTTCGAAGATGGATAAAAGCAAAAGACATGCCAAGCTCGTTTTCGGGTGACGATTTACCTGTATAATTCAATTTAATTTTTATTTCAAATACCTACACTTCCTGCTACAATGTGGCCCGAATCATGAAAAAGGGATCGTCCCTGCCTCCGCAAGGCGGCAGTGCCTCCCCCGGCAAGCGCCCGGGCCTATTGCCAAGCTGCTGCCTCGTCGGGTGAAAACTGGATCGGTAAGACTGTTTTGTATGCATGAAAAAAGAGTAATTATTCAGTTAATAAATCTCCCTGTGTATGGGAACCCGATCAGGTTTCCGGTACGCAGCCGATGCGCTTCCTTCGTCAGCACATCCTATGATCAATGGCGCCAATGTCACCGGTTTTCCGTGCACGTGCTCGTGCACGTGCACGGATTGGCTTTTCGCAGAATATAGCTGAATAGTTACCAAATGGATTTTTTTTATGAATAAGCAAACGGGTTCGCCGCAATCTTCCGGTCAGCGCAAAACGGAAACCAGACGCCGACGTCCTGTCGGGCTGCAGGTTCAGTTCCAGATTGCAATGGGTCTGATTTTTCTGCTGTTTTGCGGACTGAGCGCCTTGCTGATTTATAACCACGAAAAAGACAACATCGAAGAGGCGGCGCTTTCCAAATCTCGCATCGTCCTGGCAGCCGTCGAATCGACGCAGGCTTACGTCCGCAGCGTCCTGCGCCCGAAAATGTACGAGTTGGCCGGCCGCGACGCATTTATAATGGAGGCCATGTCCACCTCGTATGTATCGCGTGCGGTAATGGATAAATTCAACGAATCGATGCCGATGTACCGGTATCGCCGGGTGGCGGTAAAAGCCCGCAACCCGGTATCGGAGCCGACCCCGGTGGAAACGGAGATGATCGAACACTTCCGGAAGAACCCCCAGGAAACGCAATGGCAGGGTATCCGGAAAATCGACGGAACCATGGGGTACCTGTATGCCCGGCCGGTCCGCATGACCGCCTCCTGCCTGAGATGCCACGGAACCCCCGAGGATGCCCCCGTCTCCCTGATCGCACATTACGGCGACGAGCGGGGATTCGGCTACCGGGCCAATCAGCTTGCCGGGATTACGGCCGTCAGCATTCCCGTACACGGGGCACTGGCAAAAATCCGCAGCCAGGCCTTTTCGGTATTTCTGGTCTCGCTCGGACTGCTGATCTCCCTCTACGTACTCATCAGCTTCGTGTTCAACCGGCTGGTGGTGCGCAGTCTCAGGGATCTTCTGGGGATTTTCCGCCGGGGGCTCGTCAACGACCGGGAAATGGCGCTCCTGATCGAAGCGTCGAACAAGAATGAAATTCACGAACTCTCGGAATCGGCCAGCGCCCTGACCGATCACCTGAAGACGGCACGCGGGGAACTGGTCCAGTATGCCGAGGAACTTGAGATCCGGGTGGCCGAACGCACCCGGGACCTGGAAGATTCCCGCGCCCGCCTAAAGGAAAAGATCGCGGCTCGCGACCGCGAACTCCAGACGCTTAATCGGATTGCGGAACTCACAACCCGATCGCTGCGCCTGGCAAATATTCTGCCGGGTGTGCTGGAGCAGACCCTTGGACTCATCCCGGCAAAGGGGGCGGCCATCTACCTTTTTGCAGAGGGCAACGAGCCGGCTCTGGCATTGGAATACCAGCGCAACGCGGATAAGCTATCGCCGACGATCGGCAAGCTGGACATGCCCGAGACCCGGGTGCCTTCATCGCTCAAGGAATCGATCTGGATTGCGGCCAGGGGGGAAATGAGCCATTTTTCCTGCATGCGGAACCAGATGTGCCTCAATGTGCCACTCGTCTGCCGGGAGCGGGTGCTGGGGGTTATGACCTTCGTCGGCATCGATCTTGGCGATACATCCTCCGATATGCGGTCGCTGCTGCTGTCGATCGGACAGCAGATCGGCATCACGCTCGACAGCCTGAATAATTTCGCCGCGCTTCACCAGAGCAAGGAACTGCTCCAGTCGGTATTCGACGGCATTCCGGACATGATGGTCCTGCTGAGTCCCGACCTGGAGATTCGGATGGCCAACCGCGCCTATTTGCAGCGTTATCAGCTGCCGCTCGAAGAAGCCCTGAACCAGAAGTGCCGGCCGCTGGATGGTGGGTGCGAATGGCCCCTGGCCGGAGAGCAGCTGACCCTGGCCATGTCGACCCGACGGTCGACGAAAGAAGAAATCACGACCGGCACCGGTGAAATCTTCATGGTCTATTATTACCCGATACTCGATGAAGCCGAAAAAGTCTGGGGGGTCCTTCGGTATGCCCGGGACATTACGCTGGAAAAACAGGTGGAGCAGCGGTTTCAGCAGACGGAAAAAATGGCTGCAATGGGACAGCTGGCAGCCGGCCTCGCCCATGAAATCAATAACCCGATGGGCATCATTCTCTGCTATACGGACCTGATCAAGCGTCAGCTCGAAGGAGACGGTCAGGCCTGCAAGGATGTGGAGATCATTGAAAAACAGGCCGGCAACTGCCAGCGTATCGTCTCCGACCTGCTCAACTTTTCGAGGCGCCGGAAGACCGAAGCGCAGCCGGCCGATGTCAACGCGGCCCTGGTGCAGGTCATCGAGATCGTCCGGCAGCAGTTCCGGAAGAACGGGACGGAAATCGACATCGATCTGGCGGAAAATGTGCCGGTCATATCGATGGACGTGGATAAGATGAAGCAGGTCTTTCTCAATCTGCTCATGAACGCCAACCAGGCCATTGACGAGCCGCCGGGGATGATTCGTGTCCGGTCCTGGTTCGATATTCGGAAATCGGTTATCCGGATCGCCATACGGGACAACGGCTCCGGCGTGCCGCCGGAAATCGCCGGAAAGATCTTCGATCCCTTTTTCAGCACCAAACAGACCGGGGAGGGGACCGGATTGGGACTTTCCGTGAGCTATGGAATCGTCAAGGACCACGGGGGCGAGCTGACCATGGAAACCGAGGTCGGTCAATGGACGGAATTTCTAATTGATTTGCCCGCCCGGCGGGCGGCGGAAAACGGTATGAACCTATGATGAAGGAAACCTTGCTGATCATCGACGATGAAGTCGATATGCTCGAAGGAATCAAGCGCCTGTTGGGCTACGAAATGCCGGAACTTCATGTCGAGACATGCGCCGATCCGAAAAAGGCCATCGGCCTGGCCGCCCGTGAAACCCCGGATGTTGTGCTGTTAGATGTGCGCATGCCCGGCATTGACGGTCTGTCTGTTTTAGCCGGAATCAAACAGAAGGACCCGATGCTGACGTGCATCATGATGACGGCCCACGGCACCATCGAACTGGCAGTAGACGCCATGAAAACCGGTGCCTACGATTTTATCACCAAGCCGTTTGAAAAAGAGACGCTGCTCCGGGTGCTCACCAAGGGGCTGGAACGCAACCGGCTGATCCGTGAAAACCGGACGCTTCGCGGCAAGGTGGAAAAGACGGATTATCACGGAATGATTGGTCGCAGCGCGCCCATGCGGCAGCTGTTTGACCGGATTGGTTCCATCGCCCGATCGGATTACAGCGTGCTGATCCGGGGAGAAAGCGGCACCGGCAAAGAGCTGACGGCCCGTGCCGTGCATGCCGAAAGCCGCCGCAACCGGCGTGAACTGGTAATCGTCAACTGTCCGGCGATTCCGGAACACTTACTGGAAAGCGAGCTTTTCGGCCATCGCCGAGGGGCGTTCACGGGGGCGGACCGCGACCAGCGGGGGCTTTTCGAGGAGGCCGACGGCGGCACGCTG
>JAGXHH010000016.1 GCA_024636355.1 Desulfobacteraceae bacterium
ATGGTGATCCACCGGCCGGACATCCACTCGCCATGGCGGTTGTAGTGACCGGGATTCCAGACCCGCTCGCAAACCGGGGGAACCCAGACGTTCCGATCCTTATATCGTTTTTCCTTGTATCGTTTCTTGCCGTAGTCGGGTTTATCATATTCGCGATAATGCCGGTCGTTCTGGATCACGGCCACCCGGGCGGGAGCCTCGTCCCGGCGGTCGCTCAGGATAGCGTGGCCGAGGATTGCCGCGCCAACGCCGATGGCTACCCCTTCCCATCGATGCCGCTGTTTGTCGCCGGCAAATGCCGGCACGCTGATAAACGACACCAGGAAAACCGCAACGAGCAGGGAGATAACTGTTTTTTTCATTTTTGCCTCCTTTTTAATTACTGCATGCGTTTCCGGAAACCGACGTTGTTATAGTCCCGGATTTTACGCATGCCGGGTGATTTCCCGATCCAGCCAAGCTGGATTCAATCACATACTCAATTTGTAGCCCACGCCGTATATCGTCAGGATGCACTCTTTTCCCGGCAGTATATCGGCGATTTTTCTGCGCAGGTTTTTGATATGGCTGTCGATGGTCCGATCATAGCCTTCGAATTGGTACCCCTGGACCTTGTCCAGCAGCTCACTGCGTGAAAAAACGCGTTCCGGCGAGGCGATCAGCACATTCAGCAGTCCGAATTCACTGGGGGTCAGGCTGAGCGCTTTTTCGTCTATGGTCACCTGACGGGTATATTCATCCAGCGTGATGGGGCCGGCGATCAGTCGTCGAGGGGTTTCAACCGGGCGCGCACGCCGCAGGACCGCCCTCACTCGGGCCACCACTTCACGCGGGCTGAAGGGTTTGCAGATGTAGTCGTCCGCCCCGATCTCCAACCCGATCAGCCGGTCCATTTCCTCCACCCTGGCTGTGACCATAATGATCGGAACGTTGGAAAACCTGCGGACCTCCCGGCAGACCGTTATACCGTCCATGCCGGGCAGCATGAGATCCAGGAGAATCAATGCCGGCGCCATATTTTTTACCTGCTCGACAGCCTCATCGCCCCGGGCCAGGCAGGAGACCTTGAAACCGGCTTTCAGCAGGTAGTCGCTAAGGAGATCGGCAATCTTTATTTCGTCCTCAACGATCAGTATATGTTCATCGACCATGGAAACCCCCTTCTGCATCGGTTTTCTTCTATTCTGCTAAATTAGCGGAAGCTCGATCCCGATGGACAAGCCACCCGGAGCACTTTTTTCCGCCCATATTCTGCCGCCGTGACTTTCAATGATATGGCGGCAGATCGACAGCCCCAGGCCGCTGCCCCCGGTATTTCGGTCGCGGGACGCATCTACACGGTAGAGGCGATCGAACAGCCGGGGCAGCGCCTCTTCGGGCACACCGGGCCCGGAATCCGTAAACATCAGGGTCAGCAGATGGTCATCGGTTGAGCCCGAAATCTTCAGGACTCCGGGCGACTCCACGTACTTGCAGGCATTATCGAGTATGTTGGCGAAGACCTGCCCCAACCGGTCGGGGTCCGCCTTTATGCGGATTGACTTGAGGTTGGAAAGCGACAGGTCGATGTTGATCCGGCGCTGGGAAAGGCGGTTTTCATAACCGGCCGCGATTTTCTCCAGCACCTGGCCTGGAAAAATCTGCCGCCGGTTTAATAAAAGACTGTCCGAATCGGCCAGGGAGAGCAGGTGCAGATCTTCCACCAGCTTGCTGATCCGGAGTATCTCTCCGTGCAGGGAAGCCAGATTCCGAGGCGTCGGGTCCCGGACGCCATCCTGGATGGCCTCGATTTCCCCCTGCAGAACGGCCAGCGGTGTTCTGAGTTCGTGGGAAATATCGGTGAGCCATTGACGCCGCATTTTTTCATAATGTTCAAGCGTGTGGGCCATTTCGTTGAAATTTTCGGCCAACTGCCCCAACTCGTCCCCGGTGGTCGGCTTGATTCGAATGGTGAATTCCCGATTGGCCAATTCCCGGGTGCCCCATGTGAGCCGCTGGATCGGCCGTATCAGGTGGCGTGAGAACAGGAAGGCGATCAGCGCGGTCAGCCCGATGACAAGACCGCCCAGGATATAGAGCTGCTTTGTCTGCCGTTCGAGCAAGGCGGCGGGGGGTCCCGATCTGAAATGTTCCCGCTTTTGCAGCCCCAGCCAACCGACAACCTGGTCCTCGACCGTGATGGCGACCAACTGCTGCGGGTCTTTCAGGCGCGGCATGCCGATAACCGGCCGATGCCGGTCATCCATTAAAAAGAATTTCGGCGCGTTTTTGCGGCGCGGCTTCATTCCATCGCACGCATATTCCCCCGGTGCATTTCGCATCAGGCGCCGCCAATAATCGGGATCGGTCGAAATGCCCGCCCACCCGCCTCGGCCACGGTACTCTTCCTGCAGCGCAGGCACCAGGACCTCGAGTTTCTCCAGTTCCATCTGCTCGATATAGTTTCTCAGATTCTGATAGAACAGGTATTTCGACAGAAACATGGCGCCGGAAACAATTGCCAGTATCAGGAAAAACGCGCCAAACAATTTATAAGAAAGCTTCATCTGCATCAGTGATTATCCATTCAGGTTCGCAAAAGAGCCTGTCAGCACGCTCAATAGAAACCATTTTTCGATGAACTTCAACGCTTTTCCGGATCTGCCGATAAAGCCCATATTTCCTCCACATTTTCTCCACATTTACAAAGGGGTCGAAAGACCCCTTTTTTTTTTGCAGCCCGCCATGATTCGAATTCGATTGTATTTTCTTCTGTACGCAGCCGATGCGCTTCCTTCGTCAGCACATCCTGACAGGAAGATGTTCCATCGTCATTGGCGCAGGCTGCAATCCAGGCTTTACGGACATTTCTGGACCCCGACCTGCGCCGTGGTGACGTGCGAAGATGGCCGGGGTGAGGTGCGAAGATGAATGGTGAATCGAAACGGGGGAAAACCATTTAGGAATACTGGCTGACAGAATTAAGCTTCCATCCGTCATTGCGGCGAAGGCCGCAATCCAGGCTTTAGCGAACATTTCTGGACCCCGGCCGGCGCCGGGGTGACGTGCGATAGGACTAACGGCCATTGTCGGGATGTGAATCCCGACCTACGATTCACATCCGACAATTATGACCGGAGTTATCTTTTACTTGCGTTTCAGCATGTTTTCAGCGGTGTTGATCTCGATGAAGGAGGCGCCGAAGTCGGAACCGAAATTGCCGGCCAGGACGGTGATCAGGTTGTCCCCCTCAAAATGCCCTTCCCGCAGCAGACGGGTCAGTGCCTTATGGAGAAATTCGTGTGAGGTCAGGTCCGTTTGCATAAAATTGGCATGAACGCCGTACGATAGCGCCAGTTCGCGCTTGACCCGCTGGTCATAGCACTGGGCGAAAACAGTACTCAGGCCCCGGTATGCGGCCAGGCTCCGGATGGTCCTGCCGCTGATGGTGTCGGCAAGCAGCGCCCGGGTTTTTAGCCGCATGGACGCCTTTACCGCGGCTTTGGCCAGGTAGCTGGTAATCGTGTTTTCCGACTCATACGCGGTATCGATATGCGCCATCCGGCTCGATTCGATTTCAGCGGCAATGGTCGTCATCATCTGTATCGATTCCAGGGGATACTTGCCGTTGGCAGTTTCGCCGGAGAGCATCACCGCGTCCGTGCCGTCCAGGCAGGCATTGGCCACGTCGGATACTTCGGCGCGGGTGGGACGAGGGGATAGAATCATCGACTGGAGCATCTGGGTGGCGATGATCACCGGTTTCCGCCTGTCGATGCATTTTTTGACCAGGCTTTTCTGAATGAGCGGAATCTTCTGGGCCGGGATTTCAATTGCCAGATCCCCCCTGGCGATCATGGCGCCATAGGCATGGTCCAGGATTTCATCAATATTATCGACACCTTCCCGGTTTTCAATTTTGGCGATAATCTTGACCCGGCTCTTTTTTGCATCCAGGATCTCCTGGATGGCGAGCACATCCTCTTTCCTGCGTACAAAGGAATGGGCGATGAATTCGATATCCTTGTCTGCGGCAAAATTGACGAATTCGATATCTTTTGCGCTCAGGGATGGCAGGTTCCTGATTTTAACCCCGGGCAGGTTGATGCTTTTGCGCCCCCGGATGAACCCGTCATTTCGGACCTCGCATTTCAGTCCCCGCTCCTCCCTGGCGAGCACCGCCAGTTCGATATCCCCGTCATCGATCAGTATCCGGTCGCCCGGAGAGAGTTCCTCGGTAAACCCGTCATAATTGACGCACACACACTCGGGCGAGGTTTCCCTGGTTTTATCCCCCCGGAAAAAGATCGTATCCCCGGTCCGGACCGGGATTTCCCGTGCGCTCTCGGTGGTCCGGATCTCGGGTCCCTTGGTGTCGATTATAATGGGGATGCGGTCCGATACGCCCCGGACATTGTCGATGATGACGGACGCCTCTTCCATGTTCAGGTGGGCCGTATTGATCCGCACCGCATCCATGCCGGCTTCGTAAAGCTTTTTGAGAAACGGGGAATCGCATTGTCTGCTTGAGATAGTGGCGATAATTTTTGTTTTTTTCATATAGGGTCTGTTTTCCGGTTGATTGAATATTGAATACGGCTGCGCTGGCCGGGAGAACGGGCTCTTTTTGAAGATCGCAGCTCATGGTCGTATATCATAAACGGATCAGGACGATTCTTCAATCCATTTCAGGCGCATACGCAGCCATCCTTATTAAGGAGCTTCCAGCGTAACAGGAGAAAGGGTCGCTGAATCTGCGGATGATGTAAAGCAATTTCCGGTGAACGTCGAAAGGCTCTGTAGGAGCGGGCCATGCCCGCGATGGCGGATGCATTTTTCGCGGGCATGGCCCGCTCCTACGTGGTCATCCGTTAAATTAAAACTTCATGGATCTTCAGGTTTTCTTCATGTTCTTCATGGTAAAAAAAAATGGCTATCGAAGTTGCACACATCCACTGCGAACGGCTTTTCGGTTTTCCGCATTAAACACGTCAAAGAAAACGTCCGTGTGCTTTTTATGCTTTTTTTTGCCGGTGCAGCATATCCGGATATGCGTTCCGGGCATGACCATACCGGTAAATCTGCATGAAATATCGAAAACCCGATGCGGATTGCCATCCGCTTCCCTGTTCACTATTTCACGAACGGCATGGGCGAAGGTGGCGGTTCCCTGCAGGATAATCCCGGGCAGGCCCACGGATTTTGCGAAATCCGGCGACGTGTGAATGGGGAAAACGATATTCGAACATCCATCGTATACGTAAGGCGCAGAAGGGGGTATGTAGATTTCGGCTTCCCAAGCCACTTCCCCTTCCCGGTCATTTTCGGGTAATGGCAGCAATTGCTCGGCGCCTTTTCCATTATCGCACGCCACACCTCTTAACATGGCGCCGCTATATTCCGTAAAAACCGGCTGGCCGGCATCGTCAATTGCCTCCAGTTTGATCACCGCATGAGCGCCCGAGCGGTGGGGCAGGATGGCTGCTATATGACCGGAGATCGTCAGGCGGTCCCCGGGCCGGATCAGCCGGTGGATAATCAGGCGTTCGGTATAATGGACCTGCGTCATCAGGATTTCTTTTGGAAACACCTGCGATTCGATAAACTCCCCGAGGTTTCCAATGACGGGCCAGGTAACGGAAACCGGAAAAACAGGATGGGCCGCAATCCCCCCGTTTCGGGTATCGTCGAAATAGACGGGGTTGTCGTCCTGGACGGCGGCGGCGTAATTGGTGGTATCCCTCCAGTGAATTTCGGTTTTAAAATTTTTAAGGAGTGTTCCCGCAAGACCCGAATCAATTTTCATGACGATTCCTTCAGACATTTAGTTCGCAATTCACAATTAGCTATTCACAATTCGCAATTTATACAGACTATTAAAGTCAATGAAAATTGTGAATTGTAAATTGTTAATGGTGAATAGTCAATTACTGGAACAAACCCGATAACCAAATTTTTTTTGCCCATCAAGGCGCATTAATTTCAGGACATGGCCGCAGTTACCTGATCAATCGCCGCTTCATGGTCAGCAGCGCCAGGTAGCCGAATATTGCGGTGAAGAGCACCAGGTAAACCAGATTGAAAACCATGTGCGATTCCATGACCCCGATGCAGAAGAAGCGTGTCAGCTCCACCAGGTGGTAAAGCGGGAAAAACAGGGTGATAACCCGTGCCCAGTCGGGAATGCCCGACAGGGGGAAAAACGTGCCGGAAAACAGGAACATGGGTGTGATAAAAAGGAAAATCGGCAGGTTGAACATGTCGATGCTCGGGATGATGCCGGTAAAGAACATGCCGATTGCGGCGAACGCCAGGCCGCCGAGAAAAGCGACCGGAATGCACAGGAGCGCGCCTGGAAAATTTGCGTAACCCAACGGAATGAGCATGACAAGCATCAGCGCCACCGCGGCGGCCGCCTTTGTTGCCGCCCAGACGATCTCGGCGATGATCATCTCCTCGAGGCTCATGGGCGTGGCCAGAATGCCGTCGTAGGTCTTCTGATAGTACATGCGCACGAACGAGGAATAGGTGGTTTCGAAAAACGAGTTCCACATGCAGGCCGTGGCCACCAGAGCCGGGGCCATGAACCGGGTGTATTCCAGTTCTCTGCCGGCGTACGACACTCCGGCAATAAGCCCGGAGAACCCCAGCCCGAAGGCGATGATGTAGAAGGCGGGTTCCAGGAGCGGGACCAGGAAGTTGACCCGCCAGATGCGGCGATAGGTGATCAGGTTCCTGAACCAGACATGGCGGAACCGAAGGGATATGGTGCTGAGATCGACACGGCTCATTCGCGAAGCTCCCTGCCGGTCAGGCGCAGAAAGACGTCCTCGAGATTCCCGGCGCGAAAAAGGCATGCCTCCACGCAGAACCGCCTCCGGATCTCGTTCTCCAGTTCCCCGTTTGCCGTGGTGTAGAGGATCATCCGTTCGCCCAGGTCATCATGACGGATACCGCGATCCCGGACGTAGTGCCGGAGATCTTCTCCGGCGCCGTCGATTTCGATTACGCTTTCCGCCGCGTGTTCGGCGATCAGGTTGCGCGGCCGCCCCTCGGAAATAATCTTGCCGTGATCCATGATCAGCAGCCGGTCGCACAGGCTTTCTGCCTCGTGCATGTAGTGGGTTGTCAGCAGCATAGTCAGACCGCGCTTTTTCAGCTCAAACAGGCGGTCCCAGACCTGGTACCGGGATTGGGGATCCAGGCCGGTGGTCGGCTCATCCAGGATGAGCAGTTCGGGTTCGGCGATCAGCGCCCGCGCCAGTTGCAGGCGGCGGGCCAGTCCGCCGGAGAGTTCCATGACTTTGGCTTTCCGTTTGTTCGTCAGCGCGAAGAATTCGAGCTGCTCCTCGGCGCGCGCCCGCGCGCGGCCCCTGTCAATTTCAAAATAGCGGGCAAAGACCTGCAAATTCTGTTCGACAGTCAGGTCGGGATCAAGGGTGTTGTCCTGCTGACAGACCCCCAGCCGCGAGCGTATCTTGCGCCAGTGGCTCCGGATATCCAGGCCGAACACCTCCAGTTCCCCGCTTGTTATCGGCGAGAAGCCGTAAATCATCCGGATGACCGAGGTCTTGCCCGCACCGTTGGGTCCGAGCAGTCCAAAGAACTCGCCGGCCTTCACCTGGAAGCTCACACCATCGACAGCGGTAAACCTGCCGAAGCGCTTTACGATCTGCCGGGTTTCGATGACATGCATTCGCATTTACCAAACGTTGACCAAGATGATCCGGACGTCAATGCCTATTGTGAATTATGTAGCAAAAATTTTAACCGCAGGAATATTTAAAAAATATAGTAGCTATTCAGCTAATGCGCTTTGGATTTCGTGAATATCTCTTGAACCACAAAGACACAAAGAGCACAAAGTCTTATTTTTGCTGCCGCAGGCTGAAAAACTTTTTACCCGGCGCTTTCCCGCCGGATAAAAATCGTGCCCTTCTTCGTGCCCTTTGTGGCTTCGTGGTTAATTTTGTTTTGAGCAGACAATGTGTTCATATTCGCTGATAGTTACGCAGATATTGGCGAAAAATACGGTTTCCTTCAGGCACTATTTATAATACAGCCGGTCCTCCATCTTCATAAACCCCCTCACCGCCTGGGACAGACCGTAAGAGATCGGTTCCGGGGGCCAGGGATAGGCCTTGCGCCCCACGAAAAACATCCGGGTCCGCTCGGTCTCCTCTCCGCAGATCAGCTCCGCGATGGTCCGGCCGTTTAAGGTGGTCATCGATACACCGTGCCCGATGCACCCCATGGAAAAAATCGCCTTCCGGTCATCTCCCAGGTACCCGATCACCGGGGCCATGTCCAGGGTCACCGAAACCGGGCCGCCCCAGTGGTGTGTAAAAGTGAGCCCCTTGAGCTGGGGAAAAATTTCCAGCACATGGTTTTCAAGATGGGTGAAGATCTTCTCGTTTAAGTCCTTATCCAGATCCTTTCCATAGGAGAGCGACACATCGCCGCCGCCCATGACAATCCGGTTGTCCTTTGTCAGCCGGTAGTAGTGGATCAGGTCCCGGGCGTCTTCGACCCCGGCCCGGCATTGCCAGCCGATGCTTTCCATCTGCTGTCCGGACAGCGGTTCGCTCATGACGATATGGGTAAATGCCGGCCGCTGCAGCGATTGCAATTGCGGGAAGAGAACCGACCAGGCATTGGTGGCAAACACCAGGTACTCGCTTTCGATCGCACCGGTTTCGGTCCGGACCGTAAACCCGCCCCCTTTCTTTCTGGAAAAACCGGTCACCGGCGTCTGCTCGTAAACGGTCACTCCATTTTCCTCGGCAAGCGTTTTCATCCCCCGGGCCAGACGGGCCGGATTCAGGATGCCGCACCGGGGTTCAAACCAGCCAAGCTGGTAGAGATCGGTGTTGAATTCTTCAGACAGCCGCTTCTTGTCCCAGCGCTCCACGTTGCCAAGCCCCCAGCGCTCCATAATCTTAAAATCGTGTTCGACCCGCTTGACCTGCCCGGGGCTGTTACCGACCAGGAGATAGCCGCTTCGCTCGTAGTCGCAGGCGATATTGTTTTCGGTAATCAGGTCGTGGAGGTAATCGACCGCTTCTTCCATGTAAAGATGGGCGGCCCGGGCCTTTTTATCGTCGAACCGGAACG
>JAGXHH010000017.1 GCA_024636355.1 Desulfobacteraceae bacterium
CAACGGCCCGGGCGACCCCGGACCGGCGGCAGGCCCCATCCGGACCATACGGGAGTTGATCGGCTTCCGGCCGATGTTCGGAATCTGCCTGGGGCATCAGCTCATGGCCCTGGGAGGCCGGACCTACAAGCTCAAGTTCGGCCATCCGGGCGGCAATCAGTCGGTCAAGAACCTGATCACCGACAGGGTCGAAATCACATCGCAAAACCACGGTTTTTCGGTGGCCCCCGAAAGCCTGGACCCGAATGCGGTCGAACTGACCCATATTAATCTCAATGACGGCACCGCGGAAGGATTCCGGCACCGGAAGTTGCCGCTGATCGGCGTGCAATACCACCCGGAAGCCGCTCCCGGCCCCCAGGACGCCGCCTACATGTTTGCCGAATTCCGGCAGATGATGGGCGAGGGTTCGGCGCTGAAGAATTGACGAACTCGTAAAAAGTCGCTTTTTGACACAGAGCTCACAGAGGGGGCATCAAGTCATGCCTTTTCGTGCTCGTGCTCGTAATCGTACTCGGAATCGAAGTGTTAAAAACCGATTACGAGTACGAGCACGAGCACCGTCCAGCAAGCTGGACTGAGCACGATGGCCAAGTTCCTCACTGCAAAATCACTCGGCTGAGACCGCAGCAATTCACGGTAAAATGTGTCTGTGATTAACGGGTGACCACGTAGGAGCGGGCCATGCCCGCGAAAATGCATCCGCCATCGCGGGCATGGCCCGCTCCTACAGAGCCTTTCGACGTTCACCGGGATTTGCTGCGAAGGCCGCTCTTACACATTCCCTGTCTTCACCGGACCAAATCTTCCGCATGTAACCCCCGCTTTTAAGCTTGTCAGTTGTGGTATTTCACCCCTACCGGCCGTTTGTCTGATTATTATGATTTGTCTCGGACTATGAAATCTGTTAGATGGATCAGGCATTGCGCCTGCTGCCCCCGGTATCGGCAGCCGTCTTCGCATTGAATATGTTCAGAAATTTTTTCGGCCAGTGCACCAAGGTGGTCCTGCGCCGTCGCCCTGTCCGGGCCGAACCGGCAGGGTGGCGCGGCGCACGGCAATTTCGGATTAATAGAGAAAGAAAACAATGATGATTGTGATCCTGGTGAGTTTTGCGTTTGTCTTCGGCATGGCCCTGGCCCGTATCGGCCTGCCGCCCATGGTCGGATTTCTTGTGGCCGGTTTCGCCTACAACCTGGCCGATCTCGCGCCGCCCCAGGGGCTCGATCTGGTGGCCGACCTCGGTATCACCCTGCTGCTGTTTTCCATCGGCCTCAAACTCGATGTCCGCGGCCTGCTCAAGCCGGAAATCTGGGCCGGTGCCACCTCGCAGATGCTGGTTACGACAGGATTCATGTGCGGAGTTCTGCTGCTGGGCCAGTACCTGTTTGCCTCACCGCTCATGGAGCTGTCCTGGCCGGGCATACTGGTTCTGGGTTTCGCCCTGTCCTTTTCCAGTACAGTCTTTGCGGTCAAGGTGCTCGAGGACAAGGGCGACCTGACGGCTTTTTACGGCAGAATCGCCATCGGCATCCTGATCATGCAGGACTTGTTTGCGGTCCTATTCCTGAGTGCATCGGCAGGAAAGCTGCCGAGCATCTGGGCATTCGGCGTCCTGGGGCTCTTGTTTCTGCGGCCGGTACTCTTCTGGTTGATCGATAAAGCCGGGCGGGGGGAATTGTTTATCCTGTGCGGTTTGTTTCTTGCCCTCGGCGTCGGGGCGGAACTCTTTTCCCTGGTCGGGCTCAAGTCGGATTTGGGAGCCCTACTGATAGGGGTTTTGGTGGCCGGCCACCCCAGGGCCTCGGAGCTTTCCAAGGCCCTGTTCGGGTTCAAGGAACTGATGCTGGTAGGGTTTTTTCTTTCCATCGGCATGACAGGGCTGCCCACTGCGGGCATGTTGGCCGCAGCGGTGCTGCTGTGTGTGCTCCTGCCGCTCAAGACGGGCATCTACCACTACATCCTGAGCTTTTTCGGCCTGCGCGCGCGCAGCAGCCTGTTTTCCGCCTTGTCGCTGACCAACTATTCCGAATTCGGCTTGATCGTCACGGCCATAGCCGCAGGTCAGGAGCTTGTGTCACCGGACTGGCTCCTGGTCATGGCCATGACGGTGAGCATCAGTTTTGCCGCCGCCTCCCCCCTGGTCACCCACTCCGAAAGGGTCTACCGGAAGATGTCCGGTTGGCTCAAACGGCTGGAACGGGGCTACTGCCATCCCCACGACGCCCCCATAGACCTGGGCTCGGTCAAGGCGGCCGTATTCGGCATGGGGCGGATCGGATCAGGCGCCTACGATGAACTGACCGGCACTTTCGGCAAGGCGATCTGCGGGGTGGAGCACGCACCTGAACGGGTCGACTACCATCGCGGCCAGGGGCGCAACGTCATCCTGGCCGATGCCTGCGACACGGAATTCTGGATGAAGCTGAAAAAAGACGAGGCGCTGGAACTCGTCGTGCTGGCCATGCCGAACCATACGGGAAACATGTATGCTGCCCGTCAATTGCGCAATTTGGGTTTTAACTGCCAGGTGGCCGCCATTGCCCGTTTTCCCGAAGAAATCGAAGATCTCTCCAACATCGGCGTCTGCTCCGCCTACAACATGTATGAGCAGGCGGGGGCGGGACTGGCCGAAAGAGCACTGGAAGGGTCCCACCTGCCGGGAAGTCCGACCCGCGGGTACGTTCCGGCTTCTGCCGACTGATGCAGAAATAATTGGAAGCCATTTTTCCTATGACCTCTTCAAATTCCCGGCTCCACCGTTTTATCCTGCCGCAATGGAATCGCCGGTTTTTAATCCGGCTGGTGATCGTGGCCCTGTGCGCGTTCATGGTATTCAAATACGTCCTGATCCCGTACCGGGTTCACGGCCACAGCATGGCCCCGACCTATCAGGACGGCGACGTCAACTTCGGCTTCACCCTCCGTTATGCGTTTTCCCCGCTGCAACGGCACGATGTCGTGCTGGTGCGCATGGCCGGCACGCAGGTGATGCTGCTCAAGCGGGTGGTCGGCCTGGAAGGGGAGACCGTCGCCTTTGAAAACGGCCACCTGCTTGTAAACGGCAAACCGGTGGACGAGCCGTATGTGATCGGCGGGTGCGATTGGCAGCTGCCGCCCCGGGTCGTTGAAAGCGGCCATGTCTATGTGGTTGGCGACAACCGGCGGGTGCCGATGGACCGCCATTATTTCGGCCGGACACCGGTTTCGCGCATCGCGGGAGCCCCCTTATGGTAAAAACCCGCTTTATCCTGATTGTCGGCCTGTCGCTGATGGCCGGGGCGATTGCCTTCGCCTGGTTCTTCCAGGGCGATGCTTCCCGGATCAAAAGACAGCTTGCCGCGCTGGCCGAATCGATCGAAAAAAGCGATCCCGAATCGGAAATCGGCGCGGGTATCGCCGCCCGGCGCATCAGCGGCATGTTTGCCCCATCCTGCCGTATCGAGGCCCCCGATCGGAACATCTCCCGAACGTTTACCCCCGACGATGTCGCCGCATACGTTATGGGCATACGACGGCAGTATGCGCGCATCGAAGTTGATTTTTTCGATATCGATGTGGAGGTTTCAGGGGAAAACGAAGCCGCCGTTTCGTTTACGGCCGCGATAATCGGCAGCATGTCCGGGGCCGAAACGACAAAGGACATCCAGGAGATCGCCTGCCGGATGAAGAAGATCGAACGGGATTGGGTGTTTTATGAAATAGAAGTGGTTCCGGTGCTGAAGCGCTGATTCCATTTTGCAATCATCTATAATTGACAACCTCCATCAAAACCATTAAAATCTAGACAGACTGGACATATGATGATTTAAGGAGGTTTTTATGGGAAATATATGGCAATTACAAGAAGCAAAAAATAAATTCAGCGAACTTGTTGAAAAGGCTCAACATGAAGGTCCTCAATTTGTTACCAAACACGGAAAGGAATCTATAGTGGTTCTTTCAGTGGAGGAGTATAAAAAAATTATTAAACCCAAATCCAATCTGTTTCAATTCATTCAAACGTCACCTTTATCAAAAAAATCAATTAGTATTGAACGTGACAAAAGTCCTGGCAGGGATATTGAATTATGAATTATCTTCTTGATACCTGTTTAATATCAGAACTCGCAAAATCAAAACCTGATGAAAAAGTTGTAAAGTGGGTTTTGAGTGAAGATGAAACGAGCTTTTATATTTCTGTTCTTACCTTTGGGGAATTACACAAAGGCGTCGAAAAATTGGCTGAATCAAAAAAAAAGGAAGAATTGCGGATTTGGATTGAGGATGAATTAAAAAACAGGTTTCAAAACCGAATCTTAAGTATAGATATGCGCGTTTCAATATTGTGGGGCAAGATTCAGTGTTTCGCTGAGAAAAATGGAAAACCGATGCCAGCCATTGACTCTCTGATTGCCGCTACAGGGATTGCCCATGATTTAACAGTTGTCACCCGAAATGTAACGGATATGGAACAAAGCGGTGTGAAGCTGCTTAACCCCTGGTTGAACTAAGAATAGTAAATTACTGTTCGATTAAGGAGAGTGTAAGTAATGACAATTGGAAAACGTATCATTGAATTTGCCATGGAAAACGGGGCAACTCTTGCCGGTATAGCAAGTATGGAAGCGATTAAAGTGTCGGCGTCGCACACGATATATCAAAAAATGGGAGATTATGCAGGAGTCGGTACCGTTAAAGAGGATGCGCTTCCAGATAATCAATTATTCACTTGGCCTGATTCTGTAAGATCTGTTCTCGTGATTGGCCTTTCACATCCGGAAGATAAGCCGGAGCTTGATTGGTGGGATGGAAGAGGTACACCTGGTAACCGTATTTTGATTGATATCATGAAGCGGACAAGCCAACAGATTGAAAACAGCCTGAACGTAAAAACCCATAAGCTTCATTATTATATTGAAAAAGGGGGAATTTTTCTCAAAGATGCAGCGGTGCTTGCCGGGTTTGGATGCATCGGAAAGAATAATATGCTGATAACGCCGTCAAATGGTCCCAGAATCCGACTCAGGGCTTTGCTTCTGGATGCTGAAATACACCCGACCGGACCCATAGCCTTTGATCCCTGTGCCGACTGTAAAGTTCCCTGCAGAAGAGTTTGCCCCGAAAATGCTATGGATGAGAAAGCGCCAATTTTCAAATTGTCTGAATTTATTGAACGTTTACCCGGAAGGGATGGCTGTTACAATAGAGAGTTCTGTAATGTAAGAATGGAAAAGGATGTTGCCGAGAGCTCTATAAACAACGACGGCAAACAACCTGTGACAAAATATTGCAGAAAGTGTGAGTTTGTATGCCCGGCAGGAAAAAAGACCGGAAGGCAATGACCGGCGCCATATACCCGTCAATAGCAACATCAGGGTGGATCAGGGTGGTCCTGTTTTGTTGTGCCATAATAGTGCTATTCATAAATGGGTGTGGGCTTTTATTACCACCCTTAAATCCGGTTATGAGTGAAGATCGTATTGTTAAGCCCACGTTAGATCAAAAAAAGGAAGTCGTATTTAATCAACCCATGGTGTGGTACGATGGAGTTAGAGCATTAAGGGGGATACTATTTTCAGAAGGCATATACTCATTAGAAGCGGAAGATGATGAATATTATTATTTCAAAGCCCCAAAAGAATTAGAATATCGAATATTTGAAAATGGGCAAACAACCGAAGCTCGATTCATGCCAGGAGGTTTGTACCTGAGTAAAAATGCCTTGAACATGATTCCCGCTGGTGCATATTTGTCTGTCGGCGAAGAAAGAAAGACACTTACATGGAAACTTGGCAGTGATTTTCTTCGAATGAGAGGACATGAATGGGAGAAGCATTTTTAACGGATGGCGAACCACCGCATGCACTCGGACACCAAACGATAGCCGCCCTTTTCAGGTGAAAGCTGGTGTCCGGGGCTCTTGCCACGGCTTCGTAGGCGTTTGGTGCCGGTTATGCGGAGCGTTCTGCTATTGAAAAACGAATGAGAGAGATAGACCAAAATATTGTTAAACAAGTTCCAAGTGAACCCATGCGCAGATGGTTTGTGAATGACTTCTTTGATCTTTTAGTATGGGAAAATGGCGCGGGAAATATTGTTGGGTTTCAACTTTGCTATAATAAAATCCATAATCAACATGCTCTGACATGGCATGAACAAAAAGGATACATCCATAGCAAAGTTGATGATGGGGAAAATAAGCCTGGAAAATATAAGTCTGCACCCATGTTAATTCCTGATGGCGTTTTTGCTTATTTATCGATTGCAGAAAAATTTAAGTTTGAAAGTGCTGATATTGATATAAAAATTTCGACCTTTGTGTATAAGAAACTAATGTCCTACTGTTAATTGGGTCGCAGAACAACGCAGTCCAGTGGAAATCCAGGGCCGGCGCATTTTTCAAATTTATTCTCAAATTGGAATTTATCGTTTTTTAAAAAGTTCAGTGGAAGCCCTGGCTGCTCACTGACCGCGGGCGTTCGAAGCCTATACTATATAATTAAGTCGGTGAGAGAAATGAATGAAACTCAATGGAACATGAAACCAAATAAAGCAAAAGCAATAATGCTTGCTAAGCGTCAACTGCCTGAGTTTGTATGTGACGCAGTTAACTTGGAAGGGATTAATTTTACCTTACCGGAAATCCAAACATTACTGGATGGGATTACAGTTGGAGGACATCTATTATCTGACCAACAAATAGCATTGAACCAAGCCGATACATGGCGCGCGTTATTTGGGTTGATTGATAAAAATCAGTTTGAAATCACGTGTGAAAAAGTCTGTGCCCTACATCTCATAGCGGGTAAGGACGAGGCATTGGAGTGGGGGCAGTTTAGATCTGGTGGGGTTACTATAGCAGGGACAGACTATATGCCGCCACAGGCTGATTCGTTACCAGAGTTGTTTGAAAAAATGGTTAATGACTCATATAGCATACCCGATGTTTACGATCGTGCTATCCATTTTTTTCTTACAATGGCGAGATGCCAATTTTTTTATGATGTTAATAAGCGTATGGGGCGTTTTATTATGAATGGGCTTTTGTTGAGTTGCGGATACCCTGCGATTAATCTTCCTGCGAAGAGACAATTAGAGTTTAATCAATTGATGCTCGATTTTTATGAGACTGGTAATCAGAAACCGATGAATACCTTTCTACGCTCCTGCTTAGATGAAAAGGTTATAAAAATTATGAAAGAATAATGCGTCATAATATAGAATCATATTTATTTACCATAAAATCAAAAGTTTCGAACAAAGCACATTCAGCCGACACAAAAAGCCGCGCGTCTGATTAGCGGCGTTCGCTACCAAAGTTGATGGAAAATGCGCTGAGCATACAAATTAAGATGCACAATTACTTTAATTCTTCCTTAACGCCAGTAGTAATGGGCGACAACGAAGTGCAGCGCAGTTGGCGTCCCGATGAACACTTTGTTGGATTTTTTTACCAGTGTTCCGGGCTCCTGAGTGAATGTGCGCATATTAACCGACCACTCGCCGACTCAAGTGAGATGCCACCTAAAGACAATCCCATCCACGCATCTGGATGTCCTTAATAACAACTACCAAGTTCTGCGGAGATTTGATTGATATTTTGTTGATTCAGCCGGACTGCCTCCAGCACGCGGCCGTTGATTTCATGGGCCTCTTTGATGCGTTTGTAGCTCAGGTACCAGTCCAGCGCATTGTAGGATTGATTGATCGCAAGTTCGACGCCGCCGATGATCGGCATTTTATTCGCGACCCATTTGCCGAATACAGCAGCCGATGAGGCGATTCTGGAGATATCGAGCAGCGCCTTTAGTTGTGGGGCGTCCATTTCGAAGTATTTCTGCATGCGGGGGTCTTCGAGCATTCCCTGAATTTCCTGATTGGAGGCGTTCAGCTGCAGCATCATGGCGGATACGCCGTTTTTGATGAAACTCTGCCAGTCTTTTACGTTGCCGGTCAGCTCGGAGATGCGACCCGTTGAAGACAATTCTTTCAAGCGTTTGATTTTTGCCGCGATGGCAGCCGTTTCCAGACCATCTTGCGCCATCTGTCCGGCATTCTTCTCGTAAATCTGTTGCAAGCGGTCCGCGGCCTTGCCGCGTTTGGTGAAACCCTCCAGCAGTTGTCGCAAAAAATATTCCAACCCGTCCTTGGCCGCATTCAGCAGGGCGTTGCGGTTGGCATTCTGCCAGGTGGCCAACTGCTCTTGGGCCAGATCGATGGTCTTCTGGAACTTGCCGCGTTGGGTGAGGAACCCATCGAGTTTTTTGGAGAGAATGACGCAAGCCTCCTCAGTTGGTCGTTCCTGGGCATCGGCTCGTGCGGGCTTTGCACTCGCGGCGATTATCCGGTCATCTTTTTTAAGATTCTTGACCACATAGTTTTGAGCATTTGCGAGGTCCACCACATTCGGGTCGTTTTCAGGATAGACGAGAAGCCGGATTTGCTCGATCGGCATCTGATCTCCGAAAAAAGGTGTGACGCCGCTTTCGCCCTCAGTGACAGGAGCTTTCATCTTTGGATCTGAATCAAACGGCCTGCGGGCTTCGGAGGCGAGTTTTTCCATCTCTCCGTCCAAAGTTTTGAAATCCAGACCGGAAGCGGAGAGGGTTTTGAAACCTACCGACTGTGAGTCCGCCAGGAGTTTGTAGGACTGCATCATTTTTTCGAACTCGGCCTGTTCCCCGGCCTCCTTGGCCCTTTTAAGTTCTTCCTGCTGATGGGCAATTTCGGCCGCTTTCTGTTTGGCGGCAAGCACCTCTTTTCCGCTGGCTGCATTGTCGGCAAACATTGCGGTCAGGAGCGTTTCGAACAAGGTGTCAACCACCATTGCGTTGATATCGCCTGAACCATGTCGATGCTTCTGTTTCGTCCCACCCGCCTTCGCCCCGGGCGCATAATATGGGCAGTTCGAGGAATGGGTTCCATAAGGGAGTGATGCGCCGCAATAGGCGCAGCTGGGTTTGCTTGCCTCGGGGACGGATTGGGCCGGAACGGATGCCGGATTGAAAACAGCGATTGCCAGCCAGATTCCCAGCAAGAACATTTTATGCCATTGGTTCACGGGTTCAATCCTGCTATTTGAGCATTAATTCCCACTCATAGATTTTATCCTGGGCGCCGCGGGCATCCTTGGCCTCCGGTTCGAGCAGCAGGTACTGTTTCATAAAGAAAACAGCTTCCAGCGGTTTGTTCTCTTGCGCCGAGAGCAGGGCCAGATTGAAGTAAGCGGCAGGGTAAGATGTGGAATCAAGGGCGATGGCCTTTAGATAATGCTCAATGGCTTTGCCATAATTTTTCTGCTCGGCTAAGGCATTTGCCTGCACAATAAATCGCCTTTGCTCCTCCGATACGGCAGGCTTGACTGCCAGCGCGCGGTATTGAGCGGCCGTCGATTCAAAAACAGCAAGTCTATTTTCCCGCTCCGCCTCGGCTTTTCTTTCCTGATGCTGAAGATACAACAGCGCGTCAGCGGCCAGCCTTGCGGAAGCAAGGGTTTTAAATTCCAAACAGACCAGTTCGGGAAAGTTGATCTCGTGGCGTATGTTGCCTCCAAGGATTTTCCTGTATTCAACCACAATTTTGGGATTGAGGATGCGGTAATTTGGCAAAATAAAGACACCTGTTCCACCGTCGCAATTGTTTGTCCATTCCATTTCCAGCCTGTCAGTATAAACGGTCGTTTTATCGACGATCAACGCTGAAGGAGGACAGGTGTTCGGATATAAATGGAGGTAACGAGTTGTATCTTCCAAATCCTTTTTCGCGGAATCAAAATTGGCTCCGGTTCGGATCTCCGGGTAATACACCACCTCATAGCCGGGCCGCAAAATTTCTTGCGTTATGGGGCCTGGGTTCGGTTGTGAGCCTGCGCACCCGATCAGCGCGGCGAATATAAAGCCACAGGTGCCCACTTTGAGAAGTCGTCTCGTCGAATACAAATCGTTTTCTCCTATTGTCTTCCGAGCATTAATTCCCACTCATAGATTTTATCCTGGGCGCTGCGGGTATCATTGGCCTCCGGTTCGAGCAGCAGGTATTGTTTCATATAGGTGATGGCCGGGTAAAACCGTTTCATCTGCGCGGAGAGCAGGGCCAGGTTGAAATAGGCTGCCGGATATGAAACGGGATCCAGTTCGACCGCATTGGAATACAGGGCGATGGCGCCGGCATAATCCTTCCGCTGGTTCAAGGCATTGGCCTGGACGATAGACCTTCTTTGTTCCTCGGATATCCGGGGCTTGATTTTCGACTCACGATAGCGCGCGGCGATCGGTTCGAAAAGGGCGAGTTGCCGTTCCTGTTCTCTTTGTGGCGATTGCTGCATGAACAGAAGGGCGTCGGCAAATCGTTTTGCAGCAGGCAGGTCATCATCGCCAAAAAAGAATGAGACGCGATTTTCGAAATAGATATTGTAGCGAGTATCGGGCGTACCCTTCTGGATCATGTAAATCAATAACGGATATTGAGACAACTCCTCATAAGGCAGGATAATTTCGCCCGTTGAGATCTGCAGTTCGAGCATCTTTTCGGAGATCGAGTAGCCTGAAAGGGGCCGCAGCACGTGAACCGGAAGGGAATTGTCCACGACGATCGGTTTCGATTCGGAGATCAGGATTTCCGTCAGCTCTTTTCTGGCTGAATCGAAAGTCTTTCCGAGCTGCACTGCAGGGCGATACACAATATAAACACCGGGGCGGTGGACCTCATATTCGGATATTCTCTGGTCTACCGAGGCTGGTGGTGACGCGCACCCTGAAAATATGCCCATGATGAAGAGGGAAATACAGCATCCAAAAATTCGTTTTATCCAATCCATCTATGTCGTTCCCTTCGCAGCAGAGTAGTTTCATTAATTTATTTTGCAGGCCTCGATGCGGTAGTCGGGCATGCAAGTGGGGAACAGGGTTTCAGGGGATGATGAAGATATTGATTTCTACCGGATACCGAAGCTGAAAAGCAATAAAATAAGTATGGCCGATATTATTCGATTACCCATAATCCCCCGTGTTTGGGGTTGGGCCAACGCACCACATTTAGATCAATGTATACGAGTTACACGAAATACTGCAGTAAATGACCGCCATCTTCAACAGCCGTCGCATGGTAGCGATCTTAGTCAGCGATTCACTTTTCCGGAATGGATTTTCCTTGGCCCCTGAGTACCTGATTGACCGCCGATGATGACAAAATGTATCCCAATATCTTAACCACAAAGGGCTCGGAGGATACAGAGAAAGGCGAGCGTCTACCG
This sequence comes from Desulfobacteraceae bacterium, assembly GCA_024636355.1. GTDB lineage: Bacteria > Desulfobacterota > Desulfobacteria > Desulfobacterales > Desulfosalsimonadaceae > JAGXHH01. Next base: position 11,234 of record JAGXHH010000017.1, read on the forward strand.
GGAATCCGACGAATGAAATACATGCTGCACCCTATTTGCAGCGACTCCTTGAGCGGACATAATCATAATATTGATTGTCGGGGGAATCCCCTGGAAAGATTTGTCGGGAACGGAAAAACGCCCGGGGAAGGAATACGCCCGGGAAAGGAATACACATGGAGAAACCGATCGGGCACAGGAGATGGGCCATTGCCGAAGGCCACATAATGGAACAAGGGCCGACCCAGGAGTTTGCCATATATGAAACGGCCTGCATTCTCAATACGGCCGAACGGGATGCCCACGTGAAAATAACGGTTTATTTTTCGGACAGAGCCCCGGCCGGGCCGTACCGGGTGACGGTTCCCGCACACCGGACCCGGCATGTGCGGTTCAATGATCTTGATGATCCCGAACCGATCCCACGTGGCACCGATTATGCCAGCACCATCGAATCCGATGTCGCCGTGGTGGTCCAGCACACCCGGTACGACTCGCGGCAGGCGGAAAATGCCCAGATCAGCACGATTGCGTTTCCGTCGGTCGACTACCGGGGGTTCTGATAAAATGTGCACGGTCTGTGAGGGAGCCGGGTGGTTCGAACCGCGACCGTTATAGACCCCAGGGCTGAAAAGATGAGAGGTACCTGCAAAAGCTGTCCGGGTTGAAACAAAAAAAGGGTGCCTTCCCTTTCGGAAAGACACCCTTTTGACTGGACCGGATTACATTATCTTATGGTTACATTGGCTGCAGACGGGCCTTTTTGACCCTGTTCAACCGTAAAGCTCACTTTATCGCCTTCATTCAGGGATTTAAAACCCTCTGAAGCTATTGCCGAAAAGTGGACGAATACGTCCGGGCCGCCGTCTTCTCTTTCGATAAAGCCAAAGCCCTTGCTGTCGTTAAACCATTTGACTGTTCCGTTTTCCATGATGTCGCTCCTTTTTTACATTTATGATTGTTTCGAACTGGAGGTCACCACTTTCAAAAAACGGATTCCTTCTTCAGCGAAACTCTCCCGTCAATTCAGACCGGGCATTTATTATTCGTACAGTAACACAGTTTATGAAAATTACAATGGGAACCTTTCTTTTTTTTTAACCGGGAGGATTGAACATTGAAGAGCAGAAAACACGTAACCGTCATATTGGTGATGCTGTCTTTACTGGTTTTGTGCGCGTCCGCAACCGTATTGGCGCAGGTCGAAACGGTGCAGACGGAAAAAGGGACAAAGGTGAAGGTCGAAAAACTGGCAGACGGATTGGATCATCCCTGGGGCATGGCGTTTCTTCCCGATGGCCGCCTGCTGATCACAGAGCGCAATACCGGAAATTTGCATATTTTATTTGCCGACGATACGTTGTCCAAACCTCTGGAAGGGGTGCCGGAAGTTCAGGCGCGCGGCCAGGGAGGGTTGATGGATGTCGCGCTCGATCCGAATTTCAAGGAAACCAACTATGTCTACCTCTCCTATGCGAAGCCGGGTGAAGGCGGCAAAGCAACTACCGCGCTGGGCCGCGGCAAACTCGCTGATACCCGCATCGACAATTTCGAAGATATCTTTCTCCAGAAGCCCTATATTGACGGGCCGAACCATTTCGGCAACCGCATCGCATTTTCTCCGGATGGCAAATACCTGTTTTTGGCGCTCGGTGATCGGTTTCAGTTTGATCCGGCGCAGGACCTGTCCAACCATCTCGGCACGGTGATCCGCATCTATCCGGACGGCCGCGTGCCGCAGGACAATCCCTTTGTCGGTCAGGAAAATGCAGAGGACGAGATCTGGTCGTACGGCCACCGCAATATCGAGGCGATGGCGTTTCAGCCGGAAACGGGCGTGCTCTGGGTCGGGGAAATGGGGCCGATGGGGGGCGACGAGCTGAATGAAATTAAAAAAGGGGCCAATTACGGATGGCCGGTGGTCAGTTGGGGCGTTCATTATGACGGCGGCGAAATTCCGGACCTGTCTCTTATACACATC
>JAGXHH010000152.1 GCA_024636355.1 Desulfobacteraceae bacterium
GTGTCGAGCAGCAGGGGCTTGTCGGTAACCGTTGCGACGGTGTCCACTAAGAAGCGCATCTTCTCCCCGGGTGCTTTTTTCAATGGCCCCGGGTTGATGTCAATGGCGTCGGCGCCGGCGGCCAGGCAGCGTTTCACCAGGGAGACGATCGGTCCGGGGTTAAGCGCCTCGATTGCTTCGGCGATTTCCGGATGGGTGATCTGGAGGTTGTCTGCAATAATAAGCATTCGAATCCTTTTTAAAATTCGATCGTTCCCGGTGTCCTTGGAAACGGAATAACGTCGCGGATATTGGAAATCCCCGTGACCAGCATGAGCATCCGTTCGAAACCGAGGCCGTAGCCGCTGTGGGGGACGCTGCCGTAGCGTCGGGAATCGAGATACCACCAGTATTCGGACGGTTCCAACCCGGTTTCCCGCATGCGAAGCTCCAGCATATCGCTGCGCTCCTCCCGCTGACTGCCGCCGATGATTTCGCCGATGCGCGGCACGATGACATCCATTGCCGCCACGGTTTTTCCGTCGTCATTTACCCGCATGTAGAACGGTTTGATCTGCCGGGGATAGTTGTAAATAATGACCGGCTGCTTGAAATGGGTTTCGGCCAGGAACCGCTCGTGTTCTGTTTGAAGATCCCGGCCGTAGGCGATCTCGTAGTCGAAGCGCTGGCCGCTTGCGGTCAGTATCCGGACCGCTTCTTCATAGGGAAGCCGGATAAACGTATTGGCTGTAATCGATTCCAGGGTATCGGGCAGGGATTTGTCCACAAAACTGGAAAACAGCGCCAGGTCTTCTGCGCAGTTTTCCCGGATGTGGCCGACCAGGTACTTAATCAGCGCTTCGGCGCCGTCCATGTTTTCCTCCAGGTCGCAGAAGGCCATTTCCGGCTCGACCATCCAGAACTCGGCGGCATGCCGGCTGGTGTGGGAGTTTTCCGCGCGAAAGGTGGGACCGAAGGTGTAGACATCGCCCAGTGCAAGGGCGAACATCTCGGCGGCCAGCTGACCGGATACCGTCAGGTTGACTTTTTTTCCGAAAAAATCCTGCTCATAAAATCCCGGAAATTCCTTTTCCCGCAGGCCTTCGGGGGTAAGTGTCGTCACGCAAAACATTTCGCCGGCCCCCTCGCAGTCCGATCCGGTGATAATCGGGGTGTGGACGTAAACAAATCCCCGGTCGTGGAAAAACCGGTGTATCGCAAAGGCGAGTTCCGAGCGGATACGGAAGGCGGCGCCGTATTTGTTCGTCCGGGGGCGCAGGTGTCCGATGGTGCGCAGAAACTCGTCGGAATGCCGTTTTTTCTGCAGGGGATAGGTATCGGGGGCGATCTGGTAGATCGTCACACTTTCGGCCGCGATTTCCCATTTCTGTCCCTTTCCGGGCGATTCGCGCACAGCACCGATGACGGCCACTGCCGACCCGGTGGTCAGGCGCTTGATCTCTTCATAGTTTTCAAGATGCTCTTCGGCAATCACCTGAATGTTGGCAAGAGCGGAGCCGTCGTTGATCTCAAGAAAGGAGAAGGTTTTGGAATCCCGCCGGGTCCGCACCCATCCTTTGATCAGCACCCGGTCAACAGGTGCGGCGGCGGCAAGCAGCTTATGGATTCTGGTACGCAGAATAATATGCATCATGGTTAAACCCTTTTCAATTGAAAATGGCTGCAACGCAGTAGAGGGATTTGTTTACGACGCCATCAACGCAATTGAAGCTTGAAATCAATTCATAACATAATGCCGGAAAAATGTCTCACAAGTCTGCCGAAGCCTCAGCAATTCCGCCCTCCCGCCGGTATAACGGCGTTTAGGTAATCAATGGTATTTTGCTTGACAACCCCGGGGTATTTGAATATAGTCACTCCCTTTGGATTACTCATAATCTGTTAAAATCCTGATATATATTCTTTATTGAGCTGTCGGACGGTCTACGGGACGGCAGTCGGCAGCAGGCGTATAATCGATGAAAATGCACACTGTTTTCCATGAAAACAGAGACAAATGGGTGGAACAGTGGCTGGATTTCGTGATCGGGACCTATCCGGCTGAATCCGGGCGTTTTTTCAGAAACACCCTTGATCCGTTTTCCAATCCGGTCGGCGTGACACTGAAAAAAGGAATCGAAGATCTCTACGATATCCTGGTGGCCCCTTCGTTTGACCCGGATGCGGTCGCACAGGCTGTCAAGCCGATGGTTCATCTGAGGGCGGTTCAGGAATTTACAGCCAGCGAATCGCTCGGTTTTTTGTTCGAAATCAAAAAAATTGCAGCAGCGGGCGTAAAGAAATTGCAGATCGGCCATAAGGACATCGGCGAATCAATGGCCGAATTCGAAAGCCGGGACGATGCGGTGATGCTCATCGCCTTTGATCTTTACATGGCGAGTAAAAGGAAGGTATATGAGCTCAGGTCCCGACATGCCCGCGATAATGTCCGGCAGTTGCTCATTAAGAAGGGTTTGATATGCGAGTTGCCGGACATTGATCCGGACCTCGGGGATAAAGTGTGAAAACCCGGCTTTAATTTACAGAATTTAAGGACAGCGACGTATTTTGCGAGAGTAAAATTTGAACCTGACGCAGAGATTGGCGAAAAAGACGGTTTTCGTTCAGTCACTAAATAAACAGGTATTAATAGTCAGACCGGCGCCGGCCGGATGTTAAAAGGGGTTAGCATTTCGGAACCGGTTCGGTAAAGTGAGGTGGTGCTCAATGAATGCAGCTTATTTGTATTCGCTCATTGCAGTGGTCGTACTCGGATTGATCGCGTATGCGGGGGTTGAAGCAGCGGGACTCGACGGGTTGTTCGGTTTGGTGATCCCCTATGTGGCTCTGCTCATTTTCATCATAGGATTTGCCAACCGGATGCTGGACTGGGCGCGCTCCGCGGTTCCGTTTCGGATTCCGACGACGAGCGGTCAGCAGAAATCGTTGCCCTGGATCAAACATGCCAAGCTGGACAACCCGACAACGACGGGCGGCGTGATTGGCCGGATGCTTCTGGAAGTCCTGTTATTCCGGTCGCTTTTCATGAACAACAGGGTCGGTTTTCGACAAGTCGGAGATTCACAGCGGATCGCCTATAAATGGGTTATCTGGTTGTGGTTGTTCGGCATTTTGTTCCATTATTCCTTTCTGACGGTGGTGATACGGCATTTGCGGTTTTTCATGGAACCGACTCCGCTGCTCATATCCGGCCTGGAAAGAGTGGACGGCATGCTGCAGGTCGGGCTGCCGGGCCTCTTTATCTCCGGTGTGGTCCTGTTTGCCGCCGCCACAATGCTGTTGCTCCGGCGCATCGTGCTCCCCCGGCTCCGGTACATTTCGATGCCGGCCGACTACTTTCCCCTGTTGCTGATCATCGGGATTGCCGTAACGGGCCTGTTCATGCGGTATTATACCAAAGTTGACATCAGTCGGATCAAGGAGCTGACCATGGGCCTGGCGACATTTCGTCCGGCCATACCGGAAGGCGAGATCGGCGGCCTGTTTTACGTTCACCTGTTTTTCGTATTGCTTCTTCTCGCCTATATACCCTTCAGCAAGCTCATGCACATGGGCGGCGTCTTCTTGAGCCCCACCCGGAATATGGCGAACAACAGCCGGATCAAGCGGCATATCAACCCCTGGAACCATCCGGTGAAGACGCATACGTATGAAGAATACGAAGACGATTTTCGTGAAAAAATGATTGAGGCTGGTCTTCCAGTTGAAAAGGAGCCGAAATGACAGGAAAACCAAAAGATCTGATAAATTCGATCGATTTTACCCCGCCGGAAAAACCGTGGGATGATGTGGATGCCGACCTGTCGAGCGGCAGGTTCTGCTACCCCACGAAGAAAAAGAATCTCGAATATCTGGGGATGCCCACCACCACCAAGGACGAGTGGTCTCCCGCGGATGAAGAATGGCCGCTTCCCGACAACTGGCAGGAAATCATTTATGAAGGCTTTAAGGACCGGCTGGAAAAATACCGGTCGCTGAAAGTGTTCATGGACATCTGTGTCCGCTGCGGAGCGTGCGCGGACAAATGCCACTTCTTTATCGGTACGGGTGATCCCAAGAACATGCCGGTGCTGCGTGCCGAACTGCTCCGTTCCGTCTACCGGAAGGATTTTACGACCGCAGGCAAGATTCTCGGACGCCTGGCCGGCGCCCGGCCGCTGACCAAAGACGTCATCAAGGAATGGTTTTCCTATTTCTATCAATGTTCGGAATGCCGGCGGTGCTCCGTATACTGCCCCTATGGCATCGATACGGCCGAAGTCACCATGATGGCCCGGGAATTGCTGAGTCTGTTGGGGCTCAACATCAACTGGGTTCTGGAACCGGCGGCAAACTGCTTCCGTACCGGCAACCACCTGGGCATTCAGCCGCACGCCTTCAAGGAGATGGTCGAGTTCTTCTGCGACGATATCGAAGAAGTTACCGGCAAACGGATCAACCCGTCATTTAACCGGAAAGGGGCCGAAATCCTTTTCATCACCCCATCTGGTGATGTTTTTGCAGATCCGGGCACGTATACCTTCATGGGGTATCTGATGCTGTTTGAGCATATCGGCCTCGATTATACCTTATCGACGTATGCATCGGAAGGCGGCAACTTCGGTCTGTTCACCTCCTCGGATATGATGAAGCGGTTGAACGCCAAGATGTATGCGGAAGCCAAACGGCTGGGCGTCAAGTGGATACTCGGTGGCGAATGCGGCCATATGTGGCGGGTCATCAACCAGTATATGGATACCATGAACGGACCGACCGACTTCATGGAATTGCCGGTCAACCCGATCACGGGAACCCGGTTCGAAAACGCCGCATCGACCAAGATGGTCCACATCACGGAATTTACGGCCGACCTGATTCGAAATGACAAGCTCAAGCTCGACCCGAGCCGCAACGACAAGTTCAAGGTGACGTTCCACGACTCCTGCAACCCGGCCAGGGCCATGGGGCTTTTCGAGGAACCGCGCTACGTGCTCAACAGCGTTTGCAACAATTTCTATGACATGCCGGAAAGCACGATCCGGGAACATACGTTCTGCTGCGGCAGCGGATCCGGGCTCAATACGGAAGAAATCATGGACCTGCGGCTGCGGGGTGGACTGCCCCGGGCAAACGCCGTAAAGCATGTCCATGATAAATACGGGGTAAACATGCTGGCGTGTATCTGTGCCATCGATCGGGCGGTCTTTCCGCCACTGATGGAATACTGGGTTCCTGAAGTCGGCACCACCGGCATACACGAGCTGGTAGGCAATGCACTGGTCATGGACGGTGAGATCGAACGCACCACCAACCTGCGCTTCGAACCCCTGACTGACGAAGAGACGGAGGAATAATCCGATGCAAGATAAGGGCAAGATCATTGCCGGTCTGATCATCTTTTTCATGATCCTGACCTTTCCGTTCTGGTACAACCGCGGCGCTGCCTCTCCTGCCCCGGAACCCGAGCTGACCCAAAAGGCGAAAGAGGCGAAGGTCTGCATCGCCGATACCGAATATATGCGAACGGAACACATGCAGGTGCTCGATGTCTGGCGTGACACGGTTGTACGCGACGGCAAGCGGGTTTATGTGAATGCCGAAGGAAAAGAGTATGTGGCGAGCCTGTCGGACACCTGTATGGATTGTCATTCAAACAAGGCGGAATTCTGCGACAGATGCCATAATTATGCCTCTGTAACACCCTACTGCTGGGAATGCCATACGTATCCGGAGGAGAAGAAATAATGGAAAACAGCAGACGAAGTTTTCTGAAAATCGCCGGTCTTTCGGTACTGGGGGTAAGCGCGGGATCAATGCTTATCGGTGTGACCCCCCGGCTGCTCAGGGCAAGTGATGGCGACGCACAGCCGAAATTTACTTCCCGGCCGGAAGCAATGACGGCAACCCGTTGGGGTATGGTCATCGATACGCGCAAGATCGACCACGACCTCAATATGAAACTCCAGGAAGCTTGCCACGAAATACACAATGTGCCCGATCATGTTGGCATTTCAAATGCCCCGCGTCATGAAATAAAATGGATCTGGCCCACGGAGTTCAAGCATGCCTTCCCGAACCAGGAAGCCCAGTTTCTGTCATCACGGCTGGAACATACGGAACTGCCTGTACTGTGCAACCACTGTGAAAACCCGCCGTGTGTCCAGGCCTGTCCCACCAAGGCGACATTTAAGCGGGATTCGGACGGTATCGTCCTGATGGATTTTCACCGGTGCATCGGGTGCCGGTTTTGCATGGCGGCCTGCCCTTATGGCGCCCGGAGTTTTAACTTCCGGGATCCCCGCCCGGCCATCAAGACGATCAGGGACACATTTCCGACCCGGTCGAAAGGGGTCGTTGAGAAATGCAACTTCTGCGCCGAACGTCTGGCCCAGGGGAAACTGCCGGCTTGTGTGGAAGCCTCTGAAGGGGCTCTGATTTTCGGTGACCTGAATGATCCGGGATCCGATGTCCGGAAACTGCTGGATGAACAATTCGCCATTCGACGGAAACCGAACCTGGGAACCTTTCCTTCCGTTTTCTATATCGTTTGATCGTATGAGGGAGCTATGCTAGAAAAAGCGCTAAAAGGAAGCAAATCCTACTGGATGTGGCTGTTCGGACTGATGGTGCTGATTGCCATCGGGTTTGGTTTTTACATGCGGCAGCTCGATTTCGGCCTCGGAATCACGGGTATGAACCGGGATGTCACCTGGGGGTTCTATATCGCCCAGTTCACGTTCCTGGTCGGTGTGGCGGCCTCGGCCGTGATGCTGGTTCTCCCCTATTACCTGCACGATTACAAGACATTCGGCAAGATAACGGTACTGGGCGAATTTTTGGCCGTATCTGCGGTGCTCATGTGCATGCTGTTTATTATCGTCGATCTCGGACAACCGATGCGGCTTTTGAATGTCCTGATCTACCCGACCCCGTATTCCATGCTGTTCTGGGATATGATCGTGCTCAACGGGTATCTGCTTTTAAACATCGTCATCGGCTGGAACGTGCTGGATGCCGAGCGCAACGGGGTCCCGTATGAAAAGTGGCTCAAGCCATTGATCTACCTGTCCATTCCCTGGGCGGTCAGTATTCATACGGTAACGGCCTTTCTCTACAGCGGTCTGCCGGGAAGGGGCTACTGGCTCACGGCGGTTCTGGCCCCGCGGTTTCTGGCCTCCGCTTTTGCGGGCGGCCCGGCGCTTTTGATTCTGCTGGCGCTTATCCTGCGCAAGTTTACCAGTTTCGATGCCGGTAAAAAGCCGATTCAGATGCTTGCCAAGATTATAACCCTGTCTCTTATACACATCTGACGCTGCCGACGA
>JAGXHH010000153.1 GCA_024636355.1 Desulfobacteraceae bacterium
CCACAAAGATGCCCCGTTTGCCTCCTATGAGGAGATGCTCGTCAATATCGGGGCGCTCAAAGGGTTTCACGTCTCCCTGGTCCGCTACCAGGTGGTCGACTACAATATCCCGTCCCCGGATCAAATGATCCGCATCCTGAACAATATCGATGCGGCAATCGAGCGGGACCGGCCGGTCTATATCCATTGCTGGGGCGGCATCGGCCGGACCGGCACGGTGATCGGGTGCTTTCTGCTGCGCCACGGACTGGCGACCCGGGAGACGGTTATCGATATGATTTCCAAACTGCGGGCCAACGACCCCTACAGCCGGCGAACGTCTCCTGAAAACGAACAGCAGGTGAATTTCGTCACATCCTGGCCCGCACACGAGACCGGGCCGCCGTCGCGGCTCGACCGGTATCTCGGGTGCCTGCTCGGCGGGGCGGCAGGCGATGCGCTGGGGGCGCCGGTGGAATTCATGGATCTGCCTGCCATCCAGCGCACCTATGGCATCAATGGAATAACCGATTACGATACCGCCTACGGCCGTCTCGGGGCGATTACCGATGATACCCAGATGACCCTGTTTACCGCCGAGGGGCTGCTTCGGGCCCGGGCGGCAGAAGGCGAAGGCAGCGGCCACACGGCCTCCATTGTTTATGAATCCTGCGTGCAGTGGCTCAATACCCAGGGCATAAATTCCCACAGCGGTTTTAACGGCAGCTGCAGCGGATTTTTAAACCGGATACCAACGCTTCACAACCAGCGGGCGTCGGGCAACAGCTGCATCTCCGCGCTGACTGGCGCCACAATGGGGACCCGGACCCGACCGATCAACAACAGTAAGGGGTGCGGTGGGGTCATGCGGGTCGCCCCGGTCGGCCTTATGGTGAACGATCCCCGGGAGGCGTTTGAAATCGGATGCGATGCGGCCGCCATTACCCACGGGCACCCGTCCGGATACCTGGCCGCCGGCACTCTGGCCGCAATCATTGCCGTAATCAAGGGCAGCGGCACCCTGATGGACGCGATCGATGAGGCTGTGCGAATACTAAAGACATACACAGGACGCGGGCAATGCCTGACCGCCTTAGAGCGCGCGGTCGATCTGGGCAGAAATCCGGAGGCATCCCCGCGGACAGTCGAGACGCTCGGCGGCGGCTGGGTGGCCGAAGAAGCATTGGCCATCGCCGTCTACTCTGCATTTTACGCGCAGGAAAACTTCGAAAAAGGCGTACTCCTGGCGGTCAATCACAGCGGCGACAGCGACAGCACCGGTGCAATCACCGGAAATATCCTCGGCTGCCTGCTCGGCAACACCGCCATTCCCGATAAATGGAAAGAACAGGTCGAACTGGCCGACGTGACCGCCAAACTTGCCGTCGACCTGTTCATCCGGCACAGGGATGCGGACTGGTGGCGGTTGGCGTACGGGAATTAGAGAATCTGGTTATCCGCTTCGCTCCAGTAATTATCAATTCACTATTCACCGTTCACCTGCACTCGGCATCCTGATTCCCCCCGAATACCGCCTTTCCTACCCCGTGAATACAAATTGGCATGTATTGCAAAATTGACTCAACCTATTACATTATAGCCAGGTTACTTCAGTCATTTCCGTAAACAGCGGTGGAAAAATTTGAAAACCCCGCATCATGTAAATTCGAAACTAAAAAAAAGGATGATCATTATGAAAACATTTGGCTACCTCATTTTTGCATTTGCCCTGGTTTTCGTATTCAGCGGCATCACAATGGCTCAGCAGATAACCCCGATGATTCAGGAAGGTACCGAAGAACTGGGCCTTACCGGCAATCTTGATTTTGAAAGCCCAGCCGGCTCAGTCGACTGGTTTATCAGGGGTTCCTACGGCAGGTTCCTTACACCTCTGATGGAAGCAGGCGCTTTCGCCAGCTATACCCGCGCAGCCGATGGGGATATCCATCAGATTACCGCGGGATTGTTTGGCGAATATCATTTTCTTCCGGAAGGCCAGATAGAGCAGCCGTTTATACCCTATATCGGATCTGACCTGGGATTACTGATAAATGATAACAAAGGTGCCGAGGATAACCTGGTTGCAGTTATAGCTCCCCGGGTGGGCTTCAAATGGTTCATCCGAGACTATGTCGCTGTCGACACCAACCTGTTTGTCTCCTTTGCCAGCGATGACATTTACATAAATGACAATGAACTCGATTCTTATGATGTCGGCATGCGACTGGGATTACGGATCTACCTTGATTAGGGTGAACCATTCGACACGTCATCACCCCTCCGAATGATCAATAATCGACCATACCCGATTAATGCAACTTGGGTTCAGGTCGAAAACAGAAACTGACAGGGGCGCCATCAACCTGCCGGAACCAATTGATCTGCGGACTTCAGCAGTCTCTTTTCGTTCCGGCAGCGTTTGATACTCTGCAAACTGCAGCCTTTGCTAAAGGGTTGCAGTTTTTTTTATCTGGTTATCCGGAAAATTTCAGTTAATGTTTCTCTCGCAGAGCCGCAGAGGACGAGGAGAGTTCCCCTGCGCTCCCAGAGCGCCCTCTGCGAGAGGCAGTAACCAATCGGTTTATCTCGGTTTATCGTAGAATATTGCAACATCGACCCGGATCTGGTACATCCAACTTGTTTCTTCTCTTTTTACTATCAAGTAAAGGATATCAGATTTCATGTCGATTTCGATTGTCGTATTCGGGGTCATCGGCGCCCTGACAGGTTCGGCTTTCCTCCAGACGGAGGGACTGTTGATCGGCCTCGTCCTCGGACTGCTGCTCGGGTGGACCAAAAACCTCTCGGAACGGATCGCCGCCGTCGAAAAACGGATGGCAGCTGACGGCAGTCTGCCCCGGGATGCGAAGCAAGCCGGTTCGGATGCCGCAGCATATTGCCGGGCACAATCCGAAGCCGCAGACAACGATGCTATCGAGCCCCCAAAACTTGAGGGCATTTCCGATTCGGCGCAGCTGCCATCACGTTGTAGGGGCGATTCACGAATCGCCCGGCCGGCGGCGGCAGCCTCGTCGAACAGGCCGGAGATGCGCGACCGGATAATTCCGGGTGAATCGCCCTCCCATCCTGGAATCTTCGTTCGGTTGTCCACACTGGTACGGGATTTTTTCACCCACGGCAACATCGTCGTACGGATAGGGCTGATCGTTTTGTTCTTCGGGGTGGCGTTCCTGATCAAATACGCGGCCCAGCGCCAGTTGATGCCGATCGAACTACGGCTGGCGGCCGTTGCCATGGGCGGTGTGGCCATGCTCTTTTTCGGGTGGCGGCTCCGGAATCGAAAGGCGAATTACGCCCTTACGATCCAGGGCGGGGGCATCGGCATACTGTATCTCACGATTTACGGCGCCGCCAGTTTGTATGACCTGCTGCCACCGGGCCTCGCCTTTGCCCTGATGATCGGGATGGTCGCCTTGTCGGCCGCACTCGCCCTGCTCCAGGACGCCCTGCCGCTGGCGGCTTTCGGCGCCATTGGCGGTTTTATGGCGCCGGTGCTCATATCGACCGGCACCGGCAGTCATGTGGCGCTCTTTTCCTATTACGCCCTGATCAACACGGGCATTGTCGGCATCGCATGGTTTAAGTCGTGGCGCGTGCTCAACTGGATCGGTTTCATGTTCACGTTTGTGATCGGCACGGCGTGGGGATACCGGTTTTACCGGCCTGAATTCTTCGGGAGCACCGAACCGTTCCTGATCCTGTTTTTCCTGTTTTATGTCGCCATTGCCATCCTGTTCGCCCATCGGCAGCCGGTACACCTGAAAGGTTATATTGACGGCTCCCTGATATTCGGTCTTCCGATTGCCGCTTTTGCGCTGCAGAGCGCCCTGGTCAGCGACACCCCATACGGCATGGCCGCAAGCGCCCTGGTTCTGGGCGGCTTCTATATCCTTCTGGCCTCAGGGCTCTGGCGCCGGCAGGTCGACGGAATGCGGCTGCTCACCGAGTCGTTTTTATGTCTTGGTGTGGCGTTTGCCAGTATTGCCATTCCGCTGGGTTTGGACAGCAGCTGGACCACCGGTCTGTGGTGTTTCGAAGGGGCCGGCCTCGTGTGGATCGGCGTGCGCCAGCATCGGGTGCTGGCCCGGACAGCCGGCCTGCTCCTGCAGCTTGGAGCCGGTGCGGCATTTATCAACGCGTCCGGCGCTTCCGCCGACAGCCTGCCGGTCGTAAACGCCACGTACATGAGCTGCCTGATCATCAGCCTTTCGGCGTTTATTTCCAATTACTGCCACCAGCGCTACCAGGATCGCCTGAAACGCTGGGAAAAGCCGGTGCATTTCGGCCTGCTGGTCTGGGCGCTGTTCTGGTTTTTCGGCGGGGGACTCCACGAAATCGATCGTTGCCTGGGATATCCGCACGATGTCTTTGCGGCCGTTTCATTTATCGCCGCAAGCGGCTGGCTGGCCGGGTGGTTCAGCCGGCGGTTTCAATGGGCGGACATCGGATACCCGGCCATGGCCGCAGCCCCGGTCACGGCAGGAATCGCATGGCTCCTGTTTGCAGGTCGACCGGCGCACCCGTTTGCCAGCTGGGGGGGCGCTGCCTGGGGCGTCGCCCTGGTTTCCGGCTACCACCTGCTCTACAGATTCGACCGGAAATGGCCGAATCCTGTCGTCCGGGGACTACACCTGGTCCTGCTGTTTTTGGTTATTTTCATCCTGTCCTGGGAGTTCTCCTGGGTAATCGGCCGGCTGGTTAATGGGACGAACACCTGGGCATTTGCCGCCTGGGCGTTTTTACCTGCTCTCATGGTTATGGCGCTTTTGCGTTACGGTGCCCGCCTGTCCTGGCCGGTGATGCGTTTCAAACCGCTCTACCTGGACGAAGGGCTGATCCCGGTGACTCTTTTTTTGTGGGGATGGCTCATTGTTGCCTGTTTCAGAGCCGCCGATCCCGCACCTCTTTCTTACCTGCCCCTGGTCAACCCGGTAGAAATCGTCCAGGCATTCGTCTTCTTCACACTGATTCGATGGTGGACGGCATCAGATCAGCGCCTCACGAAAATAAAGACCGAGCTGCCGCCGCACAGCATGGCCGCCCTGATGCTCGCCACGACACTTTTGTGGCTCAGTTCCGTTATTGCCCGCACCGTCCATTTCAAGACCGGTATCAATTTTTCCGGACCGGCGCTTTTTGCTTCCGTCCATTTTCAATCGGCCCTTTCGATCGCCTGGACCATTACCGCGCTGGCCGTCATGGCGGCCGCCACCCATAAAAAAAGCCGAATTCCCTGGTTTATCGGTGCCGCACTCCTGGCAATCGTCGTGGCCAAACTCTTCCTGATCGACCTGGACAGCATTGGCACAGTGGCCCGGATCGTATCTTTCATGGCGGTCGGCATACTGATGCTGGTGATCGGATACGTCTCCCCGCTTCCCCCGAAACGCTTGGAGGGTGCCATATGATTCACCTTTTTCGATCCATTTTGCTGTTGACCTCCCTGGTCGGCACCGCCATTGCCGATGCGCCCGTGCCGGACAGGTTTGCCCGGGGCATGGTCCTTGAAACCGACGGCAGCAGCGCGTTCTTCAGCCTGGAACTTCCGCCCGGAGTCTACCGGGGAACGGTCCGAAACGATCTGGGAGATATCCGGGTTTTTAACGGCGCAGACGAAACCGTCCCGCATTCCATCAAAAAACCGGATTTGGAGACAATATCCCTGCATCCGCCCGAAACTGTACCGTTTTTCCCGATCTTCGGGGGTCGGCAAGCACCCGGTACACCCGATGGTGAAAAGGTGTCGCTGCAAATAAACACGGCGGAAGACGGAACGATTATCAACGTGCAGACCGGCCAGGAACAGGCTGCTGCAAAACGCCTGCAGGCCGTCCTGCTGGACTTGAGCCGTGTGGATACGGCGCCTGCCGAACTGGTGCTCGAGTGGGAAAACGGCGCGGAAAATTTTGTCACCGCCGTTTCGGTGGATGGCAGCCGGGACCTGACACATTGGAAACCGCTG
The DNA here is from genome assembly GCA_024636355.1 of Desulfobacteraceae bacterium. Taxonomy (GTDB): domain Bacteria; phylum Desulfobacterota; class Desulfobacteria; order Desulfobacterales; family Desulfosalsimonadaceae; genus JAGXHH01. The sequence continues at coordinate 5,963 of JAGXHH010000153.1, forward strand.
GTTTACCGGGCTGGCCTTGCCGAGCAGCACTTTTCCGGCCACACGCTTTTCAAAAACCGGATCATCCTGCCGCCGCAGCATTTATTCGAATACCTGCGCATCAACTGGCCGTTTGACGCACCGGAGCTTGCCCTGGCAAAAGTGACGGCGATTTTTCCCGAAACAGATGCCGGCCCGGATCGCCAATGGTGCCGGATTGAAGGAACGCGTTTGTCCGAAGACGATTTGGTGGCGTATGAATTCGACACAAATGGCGGGTTCCCGGTCGACCGTATGAATCTCGTGCTCCCGGAAAAAAACAGCCTGGTTCGGGCCGTCATCCAATCGCGTCCCGACCCGCGGTCCAAATGGCGCTTGCGTAAGAAAGGGCTGTTTTACAACCTGTCGGTTGACGCAACGCTTATATCAAATGATGTCGTGTCGATTTCTCCGGTGCAGGACCGGTACTGGCGCATCGAGGTGGCTTCCGGCGCCGGCGGCCTGGGCAGACATTCCCCGCAGCTCGAGATCGGATGGATTCCCCACCGGCTTTTATTTCTCGCCCGCGGTGAGGGCCCCTTTACCCTGGCGTACGGCAGCGCCCGGACGGGACCGGTCGATACATCGGTTGAAAATGTGCTGCATGAAATTGAAGCGGGGGAAAAAACGGCGATGATCGGAAAGGCCGCAACGGGCGAAGAGTTAGTGCTCGGCGGCCCTGCCGCACTTGAAACATCCCGTCTTCCGGTTTCCTGGAAAACCTGGGTGCTGTGGAGCGTCCTGGTGGGAGGCGTCGCCGTTCTGGGTTTTCTAACATTTCGGCTTTACCGGCAGATGAACAACGATTGACTCCTTCATCGTGCCCCCCGACATTCTGCCTCATCCGGGCGATTCGTGAATCGCCCCTACATCGTGATCTGCCCCATTTGGAAAGGCGATTCGTGAATCGCCCCTACATCGTGAGGGCGAGAATAAAATATCTCCATTTTCCTTCGGACAGGGTTGTTCCGGATCTATGCCCGAACGCGGTTGCACAATGGTCATTGTAGGGGCGATTCACGAATCGCCCTGCTGGAGAAGGCCGGGATGCGGTTAAATTGGCATTTGGTCCTTTTCTTCTTCCGTTACCCGGAAAACGGATCAAAACCCTGCGCGATCAGGTTCTTCATCGGCAGAAAATACGGTTCGGGCAGATCGGACCATCCAATCCATTGCCAGGTGTCGCATTTTTCCGGTTCCCTCAGCTCCGGCTCCCCGTCCGGTGAATCGACGAGAACAAAAAGCGTCACGTAATGTTTCTTCTCATCCGTAAAGATGTCGTTGGTGTAAGGGCCAAACCGGATCCGGTCGATTACCAGGCCGGTTTCTTCCAGGACTTCGCGCCGGGCGCAGGCCTCAATCGTTTCCCCGAATTCCAGGTGGCCTCCCGGGAACTGCCAGGTCCCCTCGCCATGGGCGCCCCGCCGTTTGCCGACCAGAACCCGGCCGTTTCGCCTGACAATCACGGAAACGCCGATCAGGGGGCGTTGACGCACATCCGAATGTTTCTCTTTCGCCATTTTCCTTTAACCCGATATCAGATTTTATCAAACAGCCGCCGGGTCTTGCCGAACCAGTCGTTAAATGCTTTGGGGTCCCATTTTTCCGGATATTTGCGGTAATGTTTGAATATCTGTTTGCCGAGCGTGGTGGCTTTGTTGAGCTTCAGCAGCAGATCGGGCCGCGTGATCCCGTTTTTCAGCGTCCGGAAGGTGGTTTCCAGATCCGGGGCCTCAAAGATCCCATTGATCGACGGGGTCAGCATCTCCCCGCTCAGGATATCTTTTTTCATCAGGAACGTAATATCTTTATGGGACAGATCCTGCAGGATCTCCTTTAATGCCGACAGGGCGGCCAGATGGCTTCCCCGGCCGGAAAACCATTTACGGTTGTAGTCCCACAGGGTTGAAATCGTACAAC
>JAGXHH010000154.1 GCA_024636355.1 Desulfobacteraceae bacterium
TCGTCGGCAGCGTCAGATGTGTATAAGAGACAGCCCGTGCCGAGATTATTTCCCGTGCCGTGACCACCGGCGGAACCGTGATCGCCCGCGGTGAAATGCACGGGGAGGTCGAAGGCGTCAAGGGCCACCTGGAATGCAAGGGATTGATATTAAAAGACGGCATCATGCGGGCAATTCCCGAGCTTACCGGGTATGTTCCCGGCATCGAGATGTCCCATGAGGCAGCTGTCGGAAAAATCGATCAACGGGAAATCGAGTACCTCATGGCCCGGGGCCTGGATGAGGAAACGGCTGTATCGACAATCGTCCGGGGCTTTTTGAATGTGGATATCGAAGGACTGCCCCCCGGTTTGGCGGCAGAAATCGACCGTATGGTTTCCGAGACCCAGAAAGACGTCATGTAGGGGCTGCAGCTATGGATAAAGAACAGGAAAAACAAAAGCTCTGTGATATTACCTTTGTCGAAAAGGTACGATTTTATTCACAACCCTACCTCCGGTGCCTGCTCTATATCGGTTCCCACGAGTCGCCGGAGAATGTGTTCACCAAGAGCCTCTATTCGAAACTGATCACCAGTTCGCACCTCTTGGAGGATTTCCTCGATTTTCACGGAGCGAAAAACAATACCAACTGGTATTATTACCGGGAACTCGCCGCTGCGGTCCGGCACCTGAGCCTTGCCGGTTACACCCAGAGGCATATTTCCAACCGCCTTGTTTTCTATGACATCGACCGTAAGGAAGAATTCCGCAAGCAAGGCGATGATGTTTTAAATTTCATCAATACGTCTTTGATGAATCTGGCGCCGGCCATTCTCGAGGAAGCGCACAGGCTGGATGCGAGCAAGCCGATGAAGCCTTACGCCACCCACCATTTCCCCGGGGTGGCAAGCGGCGAGATGCTTGAATACAATATCGATGATGAGGACAAGGACCAGCAGCAGGACAATATCGTGCGGGTGGCAAATGAATTCTTATCCATCGCCGATGATTTCGACACCTATGAGTTCTATGAGGTTTACGATCGGGAGGGGCTGATCGCCCTGGTGCCGGAAAAGGTCAACGAAGTATCCATCCGGCGCTTTGAGATGCTGGTCCACAACCTGCAGTCCTCTTTTGACACCTATGTGATTCATGGCGGTTTCCGGTTCGGAAACCGGCGGATGAAACAGTTCCGGTCCTATTTTTCAATCATCTTCCACCTGCTTCAGATCATGGGTCGGCTCCTTCACTTCTATGAACGGCACCTGATCGAAGTGGGCTACAAGAACATCTACCGGGTCGTCCGGGAAAGACTTTCCGGCCTGGTTGCCCCTGATCTGCTGCTCGACTGCACCATCAATTACGGATTGCATTACGTTAATCATTATTTTGCCTCCGGCCGGGAAGTGGCCCAGGAAATTCTTAAGGAAAATATCAAGAAGAGCCGGATCCAGGTGTCGATTCCCAGAGATCTCGGCTTTCATTGCCGTCCCAGTCTCCTGGTTGCCAAAGTCGTCCAGAAGTATGGCGGACAGGTGGACCTCCTGGTTGACGGCGACCGGTTCGATGCCAGCAGCGTGCTCGATATCCAGTGGGCAGGCGGCAAGATTCAGAAGGAACAAATCCAGAAGGTCATTTTTGAAGGCGATATCCGCGCCCTTCGCGATCTGGAGGTGCTTGCCGGAGTCAACTACGGCGAAGACCGGATGGGAAAAGGCATTCCGCTGCCCAAAAGCCTCCAGTACCTGCGTTAGGGCAAGCCCTTAAACCCAATTCGACCGGAATGAAAGTTCTATATGGCTTCTGCAATCATCGTCGCCGCCGGCAGCGGTTTGCGCATGAAGAACAAAACCCGCAAGCAGTACCTCCTGTTATCCGGGCTGCCGATCTTGACCCGCACATTACTGGTGTTTGCTGCCCATCCGCAGATTACGTCTATTTTTCTCGTGGTGCCAAAAGACGACTTCGATTATTGCCGGCAGATAATTCTGCCCTCTCTTGGTGAAGAAGCGGTCTCTCTGGTCCCCGGGGGGGCCGAGCGGCAGGATTCGGTCTACCAGGGTTTAAAAGCTGCAAGTCAATCCGATATTGTCTTGATTCATGACGGGGTCCGCCCTTTTGTCACACCGGCTATGATCACGGCATGTATCGATGCGGCGGCCCGCTATGGTGGCTGCATTCCCGCAATCCCCGTATCCGACACCCTGAAGCGTGTCGGTGCGGATCGCACCATCGAAAAGACCCTGTCACGGGATGGTATATGGATGGCGCAGACACCGCAGGCATTCAAGCGGGACCTGATTTGCGGCGCCTATGAACACGCTTTTCATACCGGAGCCGTTTTCACCGACGATGCTGCAGTTGTGGAGCATTACGGTCAGCCTGTCCGGATCATAGAGGGAAGCCCCCTTAACATCAAAATCACCACTCCCGCGGACCTGGCGTTCGCCCGGGCACTGTTGGCGGCCGGCATTTCCGGGTCAGTCTGGTAGCCGTTTCGTACATCCCGTTTTCCTGCCTGTTTTACGGTTTATCCAATGACATTGACATTTTAAAGATCGCGGAATTATGGTATCGGTGACAACAGGTTTAAAACTCCGGAATGTTCGCGTATTCCTTTTACATCAACCTGTATGAGATCAGGGGAGGGCGGTTATGAAAGATACGATCATGGAGGTGATTAAATCCCGGCGCAGCGTTCGCAACTTCGAAGACAAGGCGGTACCGGAAGACCTGCTGCAAGCCGTACTCGAAGCAGTCCGCTGGACGCCGTCCTGGGCCAATACCCAGTGCTGGCAGATCGTGGTGATCACCGATCCGGCCGTTAAGGAAAAGGTCCAGGCGGCGGTGCCCAAATCAAATCCGGCGTTCAAATCGATCGTCAATGCACCGGTCGTGCTTGCACTGTGCGCCCGGCTTAACAGCTCCGGTTTTTACAAGGATATGGTGACCACGAAATTCGGAGACTGGTTCATGTTCGATCTCGGCCTGGCCGCCCAGAGTATCGCGTTGTCTGCGCATGCCGCAGGGCTTGGCACCGTAATCGTCGGGCTTTTCGAACACGACAAGGCGGCTGCGGCCCTGCAGATGCCGGAAGGATACGAACTCGTCTCACTCATGCCCCTGGGGTATCCGTCCAAAGTTCCCTCAGCGCCGAAGCGAAAGGAAATCTCCGAGATTTCAAGCAGTAATTCATTTTAAAAAAGGCCCGGCGCAGATCGGATAAGCAGTGGAATGTTTCAATGATTATCCTCTGGTTGCTTTTTTTCTTTTGTGTCCATTCAGAACAACACCGAAATGAAACCGATGACCCTAAACGATTCCGAAAAATCCAAAGAATTCCTGACGGGCGAGCTTCGGCAGGTGCGTCGGCGGCTCCGGGAACTTGAAACCGCCGAAGAGGCGCGAAAAGATGCGCAGCAGGCGTTTCAAGAAAGCGAAATCCGTTATCGCAGTGTATTTGAAAATACCGGCACCGCAACGATCATTATTGAGCAGGATATGTCGATTTCCAAGGTCAATGCGCAGTTTGCAACCATTTCCGGCTACAATCGCGAAGAAATCGAAGGGCGCATGAAGTGGACGGATTTTGTTGTGGGCGAAGATGTCGAACGGATGAAAACCTATCATGTCATGCGCCGGCAGGACAGCCGCGCCGCCCCGAACGAGTACGAATGCCGGGTGAAAAACCGGTTCGGAGAAATCCGGGACATGCATGTCACCATCGACATGATTCCGGGAACCCTGAAAAGCGTGGCGTCTTTCATGGATGTCTCCGCTTTCAAACAGGCCGAAGCCGCCTTAAAGGAAAGTGAGCGGAAATTGTCCAAGCTGATGAGCCATCTGCCGGGTATGGCCTACCGCAGCGGCAATGACGGCAATCGGACCATGCTGTTTGTCAGCGACGGCTGCGCCGGGCTCACCGGGTATCCGCCGGTTGATTTGATCGATGGAAACCGGGTGCGCTTCCTGTCGCTCATAGAACCGGAAGACAAAACCCGGGTCATGGATACTATCCGTAACGCGCTGAGCAGAAACGGTGCGTTTCAGGTGGAATACCGGATGCGGACTGCGGACGGACAGGTTAAATGGGTCTGGGACGAGGGCGTGGGTGTCGTTTACGATAACGGGGAAATCGAGTCGGTGGAAGGTTTTATTTCCGATATCACGGATCACAAACGTGAAGAGTTGCAGCTGCGCCGCGAAAACATCCATTTGAAATCGACGATTCGGGAACGGTTTAAATTTGGAGATATCATCGGAAAAAATAAGGGCATGCAGGAGGTTTACGAACGGATTTCCAGGGCTTCCGGTTCTGACGCCAATGTCATTATCTACGGGGAATCGGGAACCGGCAAGGAACTGGTGGCCCGCGCCATTCACAGGATGAGCGATCGGGCCGAGAAGCCGTTTGTGGCGGTAAATTGCAGTGCCATTCCGGACGGACTGTTTGAAAGCGAATTTTTCGGATACAAGCGGGGTGCCTTTACCGGCGCCGTGTCGGATAAACCCGGATTCTTCGATCTTGCGGATAACGGAACCCTGTTTCTGGACGAAGTCGGTGAGATTGAACCAAATGCGCAGGCAAAATTGCTCCGGGTTATCGAGGGGAGCGGGTATACGCCTGTGGGCGGCGGCGAGGTCCGGCGCGTCCGGGTGCGCATTATCGGGGCCACGAACCGGGACCTTAAAGAGGAGGTGCGACAGGGGCGGATGCGGGAAGATTTTTTTTTCCGGATCCACATCATTCCCATTACACTGCCGCCGCTGCGGGTTAGAAAAGACGATCTGCCGCTGCTGATCGATCATTTCATGGCGCGTTATGCCGAAGGCAACGGATCACCCCAGGTGCCCGGAAAAGTGCTGGAGGCGTTGTACAATTACGATTGGCCGGGAAATATCCGGGAGCTGCAGAATGTACTGCAACGGTATGTGACGTTAAAAACCCTTGATTTTATGGGACCGGAGCCGATGCTTGCCGAACCGCTGACCGGATATTTTGAACCGGATGGATCTGAATCCGTGTCTTTGATAAGCGCGCTCGACCAGTTTGAAAAACAATTTATTTCCCGGATACTTGAACGCTCCCGGTGGCACAAGGGACGAACGGCTGCGGTACTCGGCGTGGACCGAAAAACCCTGTTCCGGAAAATGAGGAAATTCAATCTTCTTTAGCCGCAATATGTGACATTTGTGACCCAAACGTGAATCCGTTTTATTAACAAATACTTGTAGTTTTTATTTTGTTTTATGGGGCAACAAGGCCCCATGGGTTTGTGGTTTTCCCTGAACCCGTTTACGTCTCAACACGCAGTGGCCGCGAAAACAGGGCATGCCGGTTTGTGGCATATTTATTGCTCATGTATCTGTTGCAAACCAGATGCTTTCGGCCCGGCCACTTGATTAAACGGATTTGATTGTTATATTGTGATGCAAGGAGGGATAATCATGATACGATATTTACTGAACATAAATCGGACCAGATCCATTGTCGACCCGCTGCCCATTGATTTCGGCGGGATGTACTTTCTCTATCCTGAGGGAAACGGGTATATCGAAGGGTTCCGATCTACCGGATTGAGGGGGAAAGTGATCGAAACGATCAGAGGCTTTTTCAAACGAAATGATGAATCCAAGGCATATCGTTCGGAAAAAATTTATTAAATTTTTTGAGTTGCCGTTCGGTTTCACATTAAGGTTATAAAAAAACGGGGCATGCTGAGAAAGAAATGGCATGTCCCGTTTTTTTATTGAGATTTGCCGGCAGGCGATTCAAATCCGTCATATCCGGGCTCTGCCGGCGGCCTGCTCGAAGCAATCTGATCGTAGGCGTCTTTCATAAAACGGGCGGAAATGGTTTGCATGGCTTTGCTCATGCCCCGTGCAAGACTGACCGGGTTGTTCCGTTCCATCGGCTCGATCCGGCGGTAGGTTTTCTGAAACAGTACGGTTTCCCGGAGTGTGTCGTCTCCGGTGCGAATCAGGGTAAAGGAGAGGCTCAAAACCGCCTGCCAGTCGGGGGTGGTGTCATTTTCATAAAATTCCTCGATCGTTCCCTCAATAATATGATCTACCCTCGATCCCGGTGTACCCGTTACGATCGTCTTCGCGAAGTCTGTTGTGCGAAGATCACGCACAATAAGGCCGGTGATCATATCCGCCGGATTCGCCATCCACTGGTGATAACTGTAGGTGGTCCGCTGAAAGGCATTTTCGGCATAGACAATGCGCCGGGAATCATAGGGCGCCTGGGTCTGCAATCGTTTTACATGGATCGAAACGGGAAGCGGTGCGGCATCTATCGGATCCGGTGCGGTGTAATCCAGGATGTAATAGCGAACCACAGGGGGTTGTTGCTTAAATCCGCAACCGCAGGCAAGCAGCACGATGATTCCGATCAGAAAATATGAAATCGTCCGCATTATGAAAAACGCACTGGATGGAACGGTTCGTATCATGGCGCCTCCTCGATTTGCTTCGGGGGTGCAGACGGGCTGAAGATCAGCCGGGAAGGCTGATCCCTGAGCTGGTTGAGCAAATGGTTCAGGTTGTCGCTGGCAGTGGTGAGATTCTCCAGAAGAACCGAAAAACGCTGATCGTATGCTTCCA
>JAGXHH010000155.1 GCA_024636355.1 Desulfobacteraceae bacterium
CCTATGAACGGTGGGGCCGGTCGCGGAAAAAAGTTAGTGTTTATGCCGCGTGAAATTCATTGATGAAGCGTTAATTACCGTCGCTGCCGGCCATGGTGGACGCGGGGCTGTGAGTTTTCGCAGGGAAAAATACATACCCCGTGGCGGCCCGGATGGTGGAGACGGCGGCAAGGGCGGAGATGTCATCATCCAGGTGACGTCACGCAAGAGAACCCTGCAGCAGTTTCGCTACAAGCGGGAATTCAAGGCGCCCAATGGCGGCTATGGCCAGGGACAACAGCGAAGCGGAAAAGCCGGTGAGGACCTGATCATCGAATTACCCCCGGGTACTGTTATTCTTGACAACGAAACCGGGGAAGTGATTTTTGATGCCGTCGAAGACGGCCAATCGTTTATTGTCGCCCGGGGCGGACGTGGTGGGCGCGGCAACCGGCGGTTTGTCTCTTCGACAAACCGGGCGCCGCGCCATGCACAACCCGGAGAACCCGGGGAAATCAAAGCGCTCAAGCTTGATCTGAAATTGCTTGCCGATGTGGGGATTATTGGATTCCCCAATGCGGGCAAGTCGACCCTCATCAGTCGGGTGTCATCAGCAAAGCCCAAAATCGCCGATTACCCGTTCACCACATTAAACCCGATACTGGGCGTGGTGCAGACCGGTGGGGCCGAACCGTTTGTGCTGGCCGATATTCCCGGACTTATTGAAGGGGCGCACACCGGCGCCGGACTCGGCATCCGGTTTTTGCGCCACGTGGAGCGCACCGGATTGTTGCTGCACCTCATTGATGCCGCCTCCATCGATTCCGAGGACCCATTGGCCACGTACCGTTCCATTAACCGGGAACTGGCCGGATTTTCGCCGGAACTGGCTGAAAAGGCCCAGATCATCGTATTGAATAAAATCGATCTTCCGGATGCAAAGCAGAATGTCGCAGCCTTTGAAGCAGCACTCGCGGACCGGCAGGTCTTCCGGATATCGGCGGCTACCGGCGAGGGTCTCGATTCGCTGCTCCAGGCGCTAAACTACCGGATCAATGCAGGACAACCCGCAGAACAACCCCTATGACAGTTGACCGGAAGCCTTTTTTTGATCGAGCCCGGCGGGTAGTCATCAAAGTCGGAAGCGGTGTGCTCACCGCTTCCGACGGACTCAACCTTAAGGTCATTGATAGTCTGAGCCGCCAGATCTGCACACTGCTTGAAACCGGCCGGGAAGTGCTGCTCGTCTCTTCGGGGGCGATGGCCTCCGGCCAGAAACGGATCGGTCTGGACCGGCGGCCCGATGAGATCCCGAAACGACAGGCCATTGCGGCGGTCGGCCAGGCAGGCCTGATCATGACCTATGACACCGCCTTTGCCCGATACGACCGAAAGGTCGCCCAGATCCTGCTTACCAGCGACGATCTGAGCAGCAGCCGCCGCCGGTATCTCAACGCCAGAAATACCCTCCATACCCTGCTGGCCTGGAAGGTCCTGCCGATCATCAATGAAAACGATACCGTGGTTGTCGAGGAGATCAAATTCGGCGACAACGATAATCTTTCCGCCCTGATCACCCTGATGATGAACGCGGACCTGCTGATTAATCTGACCGACATCGATTCGCTTTACACCAGCGATCCGCGGACGGACGAAACGGCCCGACCGATTCACGAAGTGGAAAACATCAACCGCCAGATTGAAAAAGTGGCCATCGGCCTTCCCGGGGCATTGGGCACCGGCGGGATGCTGTCGAAAATCAAAGCCGCTCGCAAGGTCACCGTTGCCGGTATTCCGATGGTGATTGCCGGCGGCAGATCAGACGATATTCTACAACGCCTGTTTGCCGGTCAGATCTGCGGCACTTTTTTTACTCCCGGCAAAGCCCGGCTGTCGAACCGCAAGTGCTGGATCGGCTTTACCCTGAAGCCCAAGGGGGCCATCTCCATCGATGACGGTGCGGTCCGCGCCATTATGGAGCAGGGCAAAAGCCTGCTGTCCGGCGGGATCATTTCGGTGGAAGGTGATTTTGGAATCGGGGCGCCGGTCGCACTGCACGACAGCCGCGGAAAACCGCTGGCCACCGGACTGGTAAATTACAGCGCTACAGACATTCGCAAAATTCTGGGGTGCCACTCCAGCGAGATTGAAGGAAAACTCGGCCAGAAACCGTATGACGAAGTGATCCACCGGAACAACATGGCGGTGCTTACGGGGTGTGAATAAAGCGGCAGCGACATCCAGCCGGCTTCTTTTGTAATGTATTATGCCTGTATCATGCGCCGGTCGATCGCATTGAACGGGCATTTTTGTTTGAAGCATCCGGAAACCTTCCCGCCGCTTCGGCACCGGATGAATTTGTAATTGATTGATAACTCGAAGTAGCTTATTTTAATACCTGTCCGTGATGCGAACAATTCGTATAGCGTACCTCAAAGCAGGACCGATGAAAGGAAATAGATGGCATGACAGTTGAGTCGATCATTACCGACATGGCCAGGGCGGCAAAGCTTGCGGCGGCAAAGCTGGCCCGGTTTTCTTCTGAAGAAAAAAATGCGGCATTGAAACGGATAGCGGAAAAGATCGTGGAAGATGCCGAATCGATCAAGGCGGAAAATCGCAAGGATCTGGATGCGGCCCGTGAAAATGGTCTTTCTGCAGCCATGATCGACCGCCTGACCGTCTCGGATGCCACGATCCGCTCCATGGCCGACGGGCTGCGGGAAGTCGCCGCACAGGAAGATCCGGTCGGAACGGCCGACAGCACCTGGATACGGCCAAATGGCCTTGAAGTCAGCCGGGTGCGCATACCCCTGGGGGTGATCGGGATCATTTACGAATCGCGTCCAAATGTCACCATCGATGCGGCAGGTCTGTGCATAAAATCCGGCAATGCCGTTATCCTTCGCGGCGGCTCCGAAGCGCTGCATTCCAATCGGGCGCTGGCCAAAGCCATTTCCGAGTCGCTTGCGGATGCCGGATTGCCCGAAACCGCCGTGCAGATCGTTCCGATGCGGGATCGCGAAGCGATCAACCACCTTTTGCGGCAGGACGAGTATGTCGACCTGATCATTCCCCGCGGCGGGGAAGGTTTGATCCGGTTTGTCGTCGAACACTCGAAAATACCGGTGCTCAAGCATTACAAAGGGGTCTGCCACCTGTTTGTGGACCAGTCCGCCGATTTTGAAATGGCCCGGGCGATCTGTTTGAACGCCAAGGCGCAGCGACCCGGCGTCTGCAATGCCCTGGAGACCCTTCTGGTGCACGGGGAAGTGGCAGCGGCGTTTTTGCCGGACATGGCCCGGCAATTATTGGAAGCCGGGGTTGAACTCCGGGGTTGTGAGAAAACCAGGGCCATTGTTCCGGAAGCCGTTGCCGCAACCGAAGAGGACTGGCCGGCCGAATACCTGGATCTGATCCTGGCCGTCCGGGTGGTCGATGACATGGAAGGGGCCATGGACCACATCGCCCGCTACAGTTCCCAGCATACCGAAGCGATCGTGACGTCGGATTATGGACGGGCCCGGCGGTTCTGCCGCGAGGTCGATTCCTCGGTGGTGCTGGTCAATGCCTCCACCCGGTTTAACGACGGCGGCCAACTCGGTCTGGGGGCGGAAATGGGGATCAGTACATCGAAGCTGCACGCTTTCGGCCCCATGGGTGTCCGGGAACTGACCACTACGAAATTCGTGGTTCGGGGGAGTGGTCAGATCCGGACCTGAAAAAGAAGAAGAATTTTAGGGGTCAGGAGCCGGAATCCAGAATATGGGATTCGCCTTCGGCTCATAATTTATGCTCTTCACTTTTTGAAAAATAAAAGGTTTATAGTGCTACGAGTGGGTCTGTTTGGCGGAACGTTTAATCCGGTGCATTTCGGACACTTGAGAACGGCGCTTGAGGTCAAGGAAGGTTTTGATCTCGCCAAGGTCTATTTCATTCCTTCCGCCAAACCGCCCCACAAGGATACCGGCGGGATCGCCGACGCTGTCGACCGGGTGGAGATGCTTTCCCGTGCGATATCCGGAACGCCGGGATTTTGTCTGTCGGATGTGGAATTGGGGCGCTCCGGGAGATCGTTCACCATCGATACGGTGGAACAGATGGCAAATGCGCTGCCCGCCGAAACCCGGTGTTTTTTAATCGTCGGCCTCGACGCGTTTCTGGAGATCGATACCTGGAGGGCATACCGGGAGCTGTTCGAACAAATCGACATTATCGTCATGTCCCGTCCGCAAGAGATAAACCGGACTTCCGGCGGACTGTTCGGCGATATTCGGAAAATGGTTGAAAATGCCGTATCTGCGGAATATACGTTCGATCCGGAACAAAAGCGGTTTAACCATCCGCGGCTGAAACCGGTGCATGCGTTTCAGGTCACGCCCCTGGCTATTTCGGCCACCCGGATCCGGCAGCTGGTTCGACAGGGTGCCTCTGTAAGATACCTGCTGCCCAATGACGTGGCGGCATATATTCAAGAAAAAGGGTTGTATGCATGACAAAAAAGGAACAGGACCCGTCGTTGAAACACTTCGTGGAAGCGGCGATGGGCAGAAAAGCAATCGATCTGGTCCTTCTCGATCTCCGGGAGGTTACCGATTTTGCCGAGGTGTTCATGATCTGCAGCGGCCGATCGAATCGGCAGGTGACCGCCATTGCTGAACATATAGAAAAGGATCTTAGAAAAAAGGGGATCCGGCCATTGAGTGTCGAGGGGGTAAAAGAAGGGCATTGGGCCCTGCTCGATTACGGCCATATTGTGATCCATGTTTTCTATGAGCCGATCCGCGAATTTTACGACATCGAAAGCCTCTGGTCCGACGCCGGGCGCATCGATACGGCCGACATGGTCGAAAAAGTCCCTTCCGAAAAAAAACCTTCCGACGATAAACCGGAGGAGTTGAATGGATAGCCCGGGGCGCCTGCCGGCAAACCGGTGCGTCCTTCTGATACTCGACGGTTGGGGGATCGGCGAGCCTGGAGAAACCAATGCCATATCGGTCGCCGGTACGCCGTTTCTTGACAAACTCGTATCCGAATACCCCAGTACCCGGCTGCAATGTGCCGGCAAGGCCGTCGGGTTGCCCGAAGGAATAATGGGCAACTCCGAGGTCGGGCATTTAAATATCGGCGCCGGCCGGGTGGTCTACCAGACCCTGCTTCGGATCGATAAGGCCATTGAAGACGGCTCTTTTCATGAAAATCCGGTGTTGCAGGGCGTCATGGACAACGTGAAGCGCCGCGGATCGGCCCTTCACCTGATGGGGCTCGTTTCAGACGGCGGGGTCCACAGCCAGATGACCCACCTGTATGCATTGATCGATATGGCGCAGCGCAAGGGTGTGCGCGATGTTTACATTCATGCCATTTTGGACGGCCGGGATACGCCGCCGGAGTCCGGTGCCGGCTATATCGCCCAGTTGCAGCAGGTTCTGGACGACAGGCAAACCGGCCAAATTGCCAGTATCTGCGGCCGCTATTACGCGATGGACCGGGATACCCGCTGGGAGCGGACCGAACGGGCCTATCGGCTTTACACGGAAGGCCTCGGAAAAATCGGGACCGACCCGGTCGAAGCGGTTAAAAAGGCTTACGCCCGGGGCCAAACAGATGAATTCGTCGAACCCGTGGTCCTGGCCGATGGACAGAAATTACCGGCGCCCGGGGTTTGCGACGGCGACGGCATGATCTTTTTTAATCACCGTCCGGACCGTGCCCGGCAGATCACCCGTGCGTTTACGGAAAAGAATTTCGACCGGTTCGGGCGGCAAAAACGAATTGAATTATGTGATTATGTCTGTATGACCCAGTACAATGAAACCTTTGCCCTGCCGGTGGCCTTCGGCCCGGTGCACCTGAACAATGTCCTGGGCGAAGTGGTCAGCCGCCACGGCATGCATCAGCTGCGGCTTGCGGAAACGGAAAAATACGCCCATGTGACCTATTTTCTAAACGGCGGGGAGGAAGCGCCGTTTGCCGGTGAGGACCGCCTGCTGATTCCGTCTCCACGTGATATTGCCACCTATGATGAAAAGCCGCAGATGAGTGCGTGCGAAGTGGCCGAAGAAGCGGTAAGTCGAATAGCGACCAACCGGTATGATCTGATCGTGATCAATTTTGCCAACCTGGACATGGTGGGACATACTGGGTATATGGCCGCGGCCGTCGAGGCTTGCGAAACTGTCGATCGATGCGTGGCGCAGGTGGTGTCGGGCGCCCTCGATAACGGATATACGGTGCTGGTGACCGCAGACCACGGAAATTCTGAGAAAATGTCTGAAGCCGGCACCCCGCACACGGCCCATACTTTGAACGATGTGCCGTTTGTGCTGGTAAATGCGAATAAAAACGGCTATAGACTGCAGGAAGGGGTGCTTGGCGATATCGCTCCTACCATCCTTGAGATCATGGGCCTGCCGCAGCCGCTGGAAATGACCGGAAAATCTTTGATTCTCTTCGATAACTATCGACCATGAATACTACAGATCAGCATCAAGCGATGGTCACCGATTACGCAACCGGAAAATCGATTCCCGATATCGGGGCCGAGGCCAACCGGCAGGCGATCGAACGATTCCTGATCGACATCAAAGGCTATGCCCGTGAAGATCTTGTCGTCAACTACGATGTAAACCTGGAAATCGCCGGTCAGCCGTATCGGACGCAGTTGGACCTGGTGATCGTAATCGATGGACAGCCTGCCATGGTCTTCAAATGCGCGGCAGGCTCCCTGGATTCCAGGCAACGGGAAGTTATTGCCGCCGCCCGGGTGGCCTTTGCACGCCCCGTTGCGTTTGCGGTGGCATCCGACGGCAAGACCGCACTGGTTTATGATGCGATTCATAAAAAGTTGCGGGGTCAGGGTCTGGATCAGATCCCCTCGCCGGAAACGGTCCGGGAAATGGCCGCACACCTGCAGACCGACCCCCTGCCAGCCGACCGGCTGGAGAAGGAAAAAATAATTTTTCGCTCCTATGACATCATGAACGTCAATGTCCGCCGGAACACCGGAAATGTAAGTTAAGCAACGCTGAGGCAGCATATGGCCGAGAAGTCGGCAAGAAAAAAAGCGGTTGATTTCCTGTTCGTTTTAAATGCGGCGATTACCAACATCCGCCTTTATCCCCCCACCAGCGCCATAATCCAAAGTTCCGTGGAGCGGATGTTTAAAGCCGTTACGGAAACACTCGAACTGGTCGATTCCCTGGAGTATGCCGAATCGGAGAAAAACCTGCTGGTCCAGAGTCTCCCGCTGCCGGAAAAAGAGCAGCAGAAACCGCAGGTGGCTTCTTTTCTGGCCCTGCTCCTTGATCTGGGCATCCGGAGCCTGACCTTTACCCGGGGCATTGGCACCCGGGAGATTATCGGATTTCTGCAGGTGCTGGCCAAGTCTCCGGAAGAAATTGATGCAGGCGGCGGCCTTCAGAACCTTTTGAAGCAGTTCGATATCTCCCATGTTCAAATCGACGAGAAATTTTACGTCGGCATGGACAGCGATCACCGGATCATGTCCGGCATGGGGATCAACGACGAGACGTTTGCCCGGTTTTTGCTCGGAGACCAGGAGATTTCCGAAAACGATATGGAAAAAATCCGGGATATTGCAGCGGATCCCAAATGGTTTTCCACCGTGTTTGAATACGGGGTAAAGCAGGTTCTCGACGGGACGACCGGCCAGCCGAAGACCCGGGACATGTCCGAGAAGTTTGCGGGAATCATCAGTGCCCTGGACGGCATGTCGGACTTCAATAAGCGGGAAATCAACGAAAATATCCTCAATTCCATGGCCGAAATGGACGAAAAGGTGCTCGCTTCAGTTCTGACACAGAATCTCGATGCGGTCTTTGGGGAAGATTTCTTTGTCCATTTCGTGGAGGCGCTCGACCCGGATCGATTCCAGAAATTATTATCCCGGGTCGAAGAACTCGCCGGACAGGCGTCCGCC
>JAGXHH010000156.1 GCA_024636355.1 Desulfobacteraceae bacterium
GCGTTCATACAGTTTGTTGAATCGGTTTACTTCTGTTTGCTTCATGGTATACTCCTTTTTTATAAGTGCCCGGAATTGGACACATAATAGGAGTATACACTATTTTTGCTTTTTCCGCCGCGTAGCGGCTTCGTTCAACCAAGCATTCAATGCGCTCCTGTTTCTGTACCGCAACGTCATAGGGATGGCATTCGGTGATTTAGCAATATCGTAAGGGGAAAAAAGCCGGAAAGCTACTGGTTGTTTTTACAAAGGATGAAATAAAAGCAACCTGAATGTTTCAAATGGCTTATGGAGCATCTGATATACGGAAGGGCGATGAAATGTGTGCGCCTTGCGGGACAAGGATATCGATTTCAGTTGTCGGCAGGTTATTATCCGTGACGGCAAAGGGCAGAAAGATCGTATTGCGATGCTGCCGATGATCATGGTGCTTGATGAAGATGCCGAGAAACTTGGGTCGGTTTTCCAACCCGACGGGCAGGCCCCGATTTATGAGACAGGGTTTTAGTTCGATAACGTGTTTGCCCTCGCGCAAGCGAGTGTCGGGATGTGAATCCCGACCTACACAACCATGCAATTACCGAGGGTCCCCACGATGCCGCTTTCCCACCGGGCAGCTCAGCTCGCAGTTTCTGCAGTATTTGACGCATAGAGAAGGCTCTTGAGTGCCTTTTGGAATTTCGAAAAGCGCTTCTTCAAATTCGTTGATCGTCAGTTGCATGTCTCGAAGGGCTTCTTCTGTGGCCGGTATTCTCATGACGGCTTTTTCGATGTCGTTTTCCAATTTCTTGTTGCAGGTTACCCGGTCATAGGTTCCGTTGATGCCGGGCAACAGGGTTTGGCTTAGGGCCTCGGCCGAATAGACGGTGTTTTGAAACGATTTTACGGGACAGGCTTTGCGGCAGGGTTGCTTGCAGTCTTCGCAGGGGTTGAACTCCAGCGGGCCGGTGGCTTCGGCTTCCCGGTCCAGCAGAAGCGCGCGGAAACGGATGCGGGGTCCGTATCCGGGCGTGATCACCAGGTTGTTTTTGCCGATGCATCCCAACCCGGCCATTACGGCAGCATCTTTTAAAAAAATCCCGCCTTTTTCGATGAGATAGGGGAGTTTGCAGGTTTTGACCGGAAACGTGTTTTCGATCCATTCGGAAAGTTCCCGATTGATCTGCATGAGGATGCGGTTTCCGGGCGTCCCCTTGCCGTCCCACCAGTCGAGTTCGGGTTCATCGGCAGAGTGCGCAACCCCGATGACAACCGCAGAAACGGCATCTGCCGGCCAGGCGATTTCGGCAGGACTGGGGCCGTCTTTCACATCCTCCCAATGCGACTGGAGGTTCATGCCGATCTTTGGATAGATCCGGTGGGAAGGCGATGGCAATACCCGCAACGGATGCGCCCAGTGATTTGGCTTTTTCAATAATTTTTTCGGTCAACTCTGAGCTGGAATGCATAATGAACTTATCCAATTTTTTGAATTATTCAGTTTATTATTGTGAATTACTGGAGCGAACCGGTTGTCTATTTGTATCGCCCTTTCAGGGCTCCTCTGATTTTTTTTATCTTTTCCCGGGGCGCTGCCCCGGGCTGATATGTCCAACCCCTTTGGGGTCGCTCCAGTTATGATCAATCCTATACTTTATGCTGCCAGGGAGATCGTATATCCTCTCGCAGAGAGCGCTGGGAACGCAGAGAAATTCTCCGCGTCCTCGGCGCTCTCTGCGAGAGAAAACATTAACTGGAGTTTTCCGGATAATCATTTTCTTTAATTCGCAATTAAAAGTTAGCTATTCACAATTCACAATTGATTCGAAATATTAAATCAAGGGCAAATTGTGAATAGTGAATTGCCAATTGCGAATTGATAATTACCGCTCTTCATGGTAACTCCGCGTTTCCCCCTATTTTGCAGCATACCCCGTATACAGATCAGCTGCACGGCGCATTTCGTTTAACGTGTCCTCGACTTCCCGGCGCAGGTCTTCCAGTGCCGCGTCTTCGATATCCCGCGGGATATGCCAGGGGTTGCGGTAGGTGATGACCACGCGGGAGAAGGGGAGGGGGATGATGGTTTTATCCCATGCATGGGTCAGGGTGATGGCCGGTTTGGCGGAAATCATGATCGGCAGCAATGGGACGCCGGTTTCTTTTGCCAGCAGAAGCATTCCCATTTTGGCCGTATGGCTTGGGCCGTGAGGTCCGTCAAGGGCGGTTGCGGTTTTGGTGCCGCCCGGCCGCCGCAGGTACAGTTTCATCCCGTCGAGCGCCGCGCGCCCGCCCTGTTGAGATGCGCCGCGGATGGGGATCACACCCAGTCTCCGGGCGTATTCGGAAAGGATTTCACCATCCCTGGACCGGCCGAATATAACAATCGGCTGGACCTGTCGAAAAAACCAGATCAGGAAAACCGCGCCGCGATGCCAGGTGGCGCCGATGACCTTCTGATCCCCTGAAATATAGCGATCATGAAGCTTCCGGCCATGGATTTCCACGCGGCAGGTGGAAAACCACAGGTTCAACAGCCGCGTAAATACTGCAACCGTGTACAGAGTTTTCGCGTCCAGCCCTTTATTTCCGGCATGTGGATTGTTGCGGGCACTGGCAAGCTGTTGAAGTTTCATTGTCGTAGGTCATCCGTCCTTTTTGGAATTCATTGCCGCTTTGAGCTTTTCCCCGAGCCCACCCAGGGCGGTCTCCGCAGGCTTGTCTTTTTTAAACTGGCGCCAGTCGTCTGATTCCACGGCATCTCCGATGGTAAGCGACAGTTTGCGATCCTGGGTATTGATCGTCTCGACCGTAACGGTTACAGAATCATCGACACGAAGGTTTTCGATTTCCCGGGCATTCGGCGCCGATTTGATTTTGGAAATCGGCAGCAGCCCGACAACGCCCGGCTCTAAAGCAATAAAATAGCCAAAGCGTTCCTTGTTTTCAATCCGGCCGGTTATCGTCTGGCCGACACCGTAGCGGTCCTCGATCTGGAGCCACGGGTCGCCTTCGGCATCTTTCATACTAAGCGAAATGCGGCGGTTTGTCGGATCGATGCTCTTGATCGTCACCGCGATTTTCTGTCCCGGAGAGACCACATCTTCGGGCTTGTTGACCCGCTTGTGGCTCATTTCGCTGATATGGACCAGACCCTCTATCCCTGGTTCGATCTGAACAAAAGCGCCGAAATCGGCACAGCGGGTCACCATCCCCTCAACGTTGTCCCCCTCCCTGAACTTGTCGAAAACCGTGGTCCACGGATCGCCGAGGGCCTGCTTGATGGAAAGGGAAATCTTGGGCGGCTTTGCGGCGTCGTTCGATGCCTGGATGCCCAGGATTTTCACCTTGACGGGATCATTTATGCTGACGGCTTCATCCGGTGTGGCGACCCGGGTCCAGCTCAATTCGGAAATGTGGATCATTCCTTCGACTCCGGGAGCCACTTCCGCAAAAGCGCCGAACGACATCAGTTTGGTGATCCGGCCATCGACGATATCCCCGTCACTGACGCTTTTGATGAACTTATCGCGTTCTTCGGCGATGTAGCGGTTTAACAGGTCTCTTCGGGATACGACGATGTTTTTGCCGCGTTCTTCGATCCGGGTGATAAGAAATTCATAGGAATTGCCGACATAATCATCGGGTTGCTCCACGTAGGCGACATCGATCTGGCTGACCGGGCAAAAGGCGGTTTTCCCCAGCACATTGACCCGGACGCCGCCCTTGCAGGTTTCCGTTACCCGGCCTTCGACCGGAATGCCGTTCCGGAAGGCGTCATAGAGGCGATTGGCCCCCCCGGCGCCGGTCAATACCTTGGACAGACGAATTTCGCCTTCATCGGTGGAAACGACATACAGGTTCAACGTATCGCCGACCGAATAGGGGAGTTCTCCGTTTTCATCCAGCAGTTCGATCTTATCGACAACGCCGTCCACTTTCGTGCCGGTATTGATAAATACGCTGGCGTTGCTTATGGAAATGATCTCCCCGGCGATCTGTTCACCTACCCGGAGATCGTCCTTGACCTCGCCCATGTAGTTTTCAAACATCCGGGCAAAATCTTCTTCATCGGGCTGCTCTGTTTTGTCTCCGGGATTTCCGATATCGTCTGTCATGTAAATACTCCTGATTGTTGCATATTCATTTGGCTACGTCGTTAAGTATTACGGCTTGCCGCAAGCGGCGCGTGTCACCGTTTCACCTGCCAGGCACCGGATCACAACCCATCGCGGATTCCGGTGATGTAAACCCACACACAATAGCATAATGCCGTGGGGCAATAAAGTCTTTATGAAATGCGTTAACGATTGCAAAACGTGGTTTTGTGATTACGATTATCTAATATGATTTCACGATTCGTACCATGGAAATTCATGATCAAACGGGCGGCGAGCCGTTACGGCATCATCGATCCGATCAGCCTGGCCGCGCGCGTGCGCCGCTTCGCCCAGCCATCTGAGGTGCAGGAACCGATCGAACTGCTCCGTGCCGGCATTATCTTCCATGCCCGGGGACTTATCAACACCCGGGCGATCCAGTACAACCTGGACTGGGTGTGGCCCTACTGGGTGGAAAAACAATTCAATCCCAACGACTACTCCTTTATTCCCCGGGCGTTTTCCTTCAGCCACGTCAACCTGACGCACCGGAACTGGACGGCCGTCGGCGTCCCGGATGTCCCGGTTTACCCGATCGTGGACCCACGGGGAATGCTGACGCCCTTATATGACGGCTGGTCACTCGACTGCTGGATTATCTCGGATGAAGGGGTCACCTTCTTTCCCTCCCGTCAGGAAATGGTCGAACAGGAGTTATACGTCGAATCCGGATGGGAGGTCATGACCCGGTGCGAAGAAAGCGGATTTTTCCTGGAAAGCCGGGTGACGGCCCGGGCAGATGACGGCAATTTACGTGCGGTCCTTGATGTGGACGGTAAATGTGAACATCCCGGCTGGCTGATAGTGGCCATACGCCCCTATAACCCGGAAGGCATCCAGTTTATCGAAAACATCGAATACCAGGAAAGGCCCGAACCGTTCATGCTCATCAACCGGCATACGCGGGTAACCTTTGACCAGAAGCCGGGCAAGGTGCTGCTTTCGCGCTACGCGGAAGGCGATGTACTGCAGAAATGGGATACGCCGGAGACCGTCAGGAAAGTTCACTGCGGTGTCGGGATGGCCACGGCGGCAGCCATGTTTCGGCTCAACGGCGAATCCCGTCATGTAAGCGTATCCGTCGACCTGGAGCAGGACCTGCCGCCCAGACTCAAAAAGCGTAAATACCAGGGGTGTACGTGGGCGGAATGCCTCGATGGAGTCGCCCGGCTCGACATACCCGATCACCGGATTCAGTCTCTCTATGATACCGCCCTCCGGACATTGCTGCTGCTGTCGGCCGACGACGTATTTCCCGGTCCCTATACCTACCGGAGATTCTGGTTCAGGGATGCCTGCCTGATGCTTAATGCGATGATGGCGGCAAATTTTATGAAGCGCGCCCGGTACAACATCAACCGCTTTCCCCGCCGGCAGAAAATCAGCGGGTATTTTCAATCCCAGGAGGGGGAATGGGATTCCAACGGGCAGGTGCTCTGGATCATGGACCGCTATCTTACCTTGAGTGGGGAAAAACCGCCCGGGAAATGGTTAAAGGCAATGATCAAAGGGGCGGACTGGATCGAAAACAAACGGATCGATAAATTCCCCGGCCTTCGGCACGCGGGGCTGCTGCCGCCCGGATTTTCAGCAGAGCATCTCGGTCCCAACGACTATTACTACTGGGATGATTTCTGGGGCGTTGCCGGCCTCAATGCCGCTGCCGCTGTGACCCGGAAATTTGAATCGGCTTTTACCGCAGACCGGTTCCAAAGGTACGCCGACGATTTTTCCCGCTGCATTTTCGATACGATTGCAAGCATTCCGGACAACAAAAGCCAGGGCTGCATTCCGGCATCCCCCTACCGGCGGATGGATGCCGGGGCCATCGGTAGCCTGGCTGCCGATTATCCGCTGCGGCTTACGGAGCCGGGGGATGAACGGATCATGAACACGGTTGAATTCCTGATGGAAAATTGTTTCTTTAAAGGGGCCTTTTTCCAGGACATGATCCATTCCGGAATCAATGCGTACCTGACCATCGACATCGCCCAGACCCTGCTGCGGCATGGCGATCCCCGATACCTGGAACTGATCGAAACGGTGGCCGACCTGGCATCGCCTACCGGGCAATGGCCCGAAGCCATTCACCCCCTTACCGGCGGCGGATGCATGGGCGACGGTCAGCATGGCTGGGCGGCCTCGGAGTGGGTGATGATGATCCGGAACCTGTTCGTCCGGGAAGAAAACGACCGGCTGATTATCGGTTCCGGGGTTTTTCCGCAGTGGCTTGACAGCGGACGACTGTTAAGGTTCGGACCGACGCCTACCGCCTATGGCAATATAAGTGTGACCATCGAAAAAATGCAGGATGCAGCAGATGTGGTGCTGCAATCCGACTGGCGATCGGAACCTCCCGAGGGGATCGAGATCCGTCTTCCCGGATATCCGGTAAAAAAGATCACCGAAAATTTTCATTCCACAATGAAGGTCAGGATTTGAACCCATGAATATCTGCATGTTTACCAACACCTACCTGCCGCACGTCGGCGGTGTGGCCCGATCCGTATCGAGTTTTGACGAGGATTTACGAAAACTGGGTCATAAGGTGCTGATTATAGCCCCCACATTTGCGGATTTTTCCGAGGAAGAAGTCGACGCCGAATCCGAACATGTCCTTCGGGTTCCGGCCATCCAGAATTTCAACGGGAGCGACTTTTCGCTGCGCATACCGATCCCGTTTCTGATCGATAACAGAATCGATGAATTTATGCCGGATATCATCCATTCCCACCATCCGTACCTGCTCGGTGATGCCGCCTTGCGCGCCGCACACCGGCGGTTTTTGCCCCTGGTATTCACCCATCACACCCGTTATGAGCAATATACCCATTACGTTTCGAAGAAATCCGAGGCGATGAAACGCTTTGTTATAAGTCTCTCCACCACCTATGCCAATTGCTGTTCCTATGTGGTGGCCCCGAGCCTGAGCATTGCCGAACTGTTAAAACAGCGTGGCGTGACGACCCCGATCGAGGAAATTCCTACAGGAATCGATTTCGAAGCATTCCAGGCCGGGGA
>JAGXHH010000157.1 GCA_024636355.1 Desulfobacteraceae bacterium
GTGGGCTCGGAGATGTGTATAAGAGACAGGCGTATGATTGTGAAACGACCGAATTAGTGGGGAAGATCTAATGAAAGAGGAAATTCATAGCACCTGCAAGAATTCGACCTCGAGCCTCCGGTTTTTATTTTGCGATTTAACCGGCAAAGATATATAGAGCGGGAGATCAGATGATTTTTTAGTTTCAAGTCCGATCCATTGCCTGGATCAGGCGGTGGATCGAGATCCTGAGATAATCGTGATTCATTGCGGAGAGGTAACGGTAGAGGAACGTGATATCCTCGTGGAACTAAGCGCCACACTGAAGCGAAATGCGCATACAAAGCATTGTAAGATTCTGGCGTTGCTGAATTCAAGGAATCGGGGCCTGATGGAAGAGTTAAGGCGTGCCAAAATCGATTATATCCGATTCATAAACGATGACGAAGCAACCTCTGACCGGGTGCGAAACATTATCAATGAGCTTGGACCGGAAGATCGATTGGAAAAGCAATTAGAGGTGGTTTGCCCCTTTCTTCATTACAGCCGGATCAATTCCGGGCAAGAGATGACCCTATGCGGGGCTTACCTGGAGCGAATGGTTTTAGGCGGTCGTCGTTTACACGAGATCTGTGAAACAGAGAGCCATTTCCTTTGCAACTACTATTTGAAGCCAAGGCTCGCAAAATGACGCTTCAAGCACGATTGCTCAAGGCACATCCGGCTACCATTGTATTGGCAAGTTTTGTTTTTGCCATTGTTTTGGGTACGATACTCCTTAAATTACCGGTTGCCGTTCAAAGCGGGTACATTCCCTGGATCGATGCGCTGTTTACGGCCACCTCCGCTGTATGCGTCACCGGTTTGGTTGTGGTGGATACAGGGAGCTACTTCACCTTATTTGGACAATGCGTAATCCTCATGCTTATCCAGATAGGCGGCTTGGGTGTAATGACGGTTTCCGTAGCACTGTTTCAATGGATCGGCCGAAGTATTTCCTTCCGGAACCGGATGGTCGTGCAGGATCTCTTTGCCCATACCCCTCGTGCCGATATTTTCGATCTCGTCAAAAGTGTCCTTTTTTTCACGCTCGGTGCGGAAATCCTTGGTGCTTTTTTCCTGACCGTCCATTGGAGCGGGGAAATGCCTGTCCGGCATGCTGTCTATCCCGCCATATTTCATTCGGTTTCCGCTTTTTGCAACGCCGGCTTTGCTTTGTTTCCCGACAGTATGATGGGCTACAGCGATAATCTGCTCCTGAATACGACGGTATGCCTCCTGATCGTCATCGGGGGTATCGGGTTTCCGGTTCTCTATGATTTGCAATCCTGGTTTGCCCGACGCAAGAAAAAACGGGCGCGGCTGACGATTCAGACCAAGACGGTGCTGGTAACGACCGTGATCCTGATCGTTTCCGGGGCATTGATGTTTGCGTTCCTCGAAAAGCCGATATTGCAGGAGGCCGAATCGCTCCAGGCGCGTATCCTGATCCCGATCTTTCAGTCGATTACTTGCCGGACCGCCGGGTTCAATACGGTGGACATTGCTTCCCTCGAGAATGCCACCCTTACCATGATGATCTTTCTGATGTTTTTCGGCGCGGCGCCGGGCTCCTGCGGTGGAGGGGTGAAAATCACCACTCTGGCGCTCCTGTCCGCGTTTACGGTCAGCCGGATAAAAAAATCAAAACGTGTCAACATGTTTAAAAAAAGCATTCCCATGGAAACATTAACCCGGAGCATTTCACTGGTTCTCGTTTCCATAACCATCATCGGCATTGTCTTATTCATGATTCTTGTGGAGGACGCGACTAACGGGCACTCCCTGGCGGCGGAACGGATATCTTTTCTGGCCTATTTTTTTGAAACCGTATCGGCCTTCGGGACAGTGGGGCTGTCCATGGGAATAACCCCGGGGCTCAGCAGTTGGGGGAAATCGTGGATTATCCTGATGATGGTAATTGGTCGGGTCGGTGTGCTGACCTTTTCCTATATCATCGTGGGAGCGGGGGCAACCGGCGGAATTGAGCATTCCGAAGAGAATATAATGATTGGATAAACCAGGAGCATGAAGATGAAAAGATTTGCAGTGATCGGACTCGGCAATTTCGGCTTCCATGCGGCCAAAGCCTTATACGAGGACGGAAATGAGGTAATTGCCATTGATACGGACAAAACCCGGGTGCAACTCATCGATCCGCATTCCACAGACGCCATCGTGCTGGATGCCACGGATAAGGATGCCATCAAATCTCTCGGCCTGGAACGCATGGATGGGGTGATCGTTTCCACCGGTACAAAAATCAGCCCAAGTATTTTGATATGCCTGCATTTGCAGGAAATCGGCGTTAAAAACATACTGGCCAAGGCCCTGGATGAGGATCACGCAAAAATTCTGAAGCGTGTCGGTGCCAATGAAATTATTCACCCGGAAAGGGATATGGCGCTCCGCATTTCCAGGGGCCTGTCCCAGCCGAACATGCTCGACTTCATACCGATTGCAGAAGATTTCGATCTCTTACAGGTTGCTCCTCCAAGAGGGTTTATTGGAAAAAGCCTGAAGGAGCTGAATTTACGGGCCAAGTACCAAGTGCATATCATTGCGATAAAAGAACTGGTCCCGGAAAATTTCGTATTGGTTCCCCCGGCAAATTTTGTAATAAAGGACAGCGACATATTGATCATGCTAGGCAAATCGGATGATATTCGAAAGATAAAAGCGTTGAACTGAAAATATTTAAAAGGGGCAAATTTCTACATATTCAACAAATCAAGAGTTCGGAACGTGAAAGCTGCCATAGGCAATGGTATTATTTATATCCCGATTCCGAAGCAGCTTGCCATTGAACAACTGTGCTCCACACTCATTCGTTTCACGCCATGCCTTGCACAAAAGAAAAGGGGACCCGACCTTTCGATCGGATCCCCTTTTTCAATTTCAAAATGACGCGGTACGGGTTGTCTTACGCTTTTTTAACTTCCCGCTCAGAGTATTCGTTGTACGCCATGGCCACGGTCCGGTAGACCAGGTGGGCCAGTTTGGAGAACGGCAGGAATGCAATCAGGTGGAAAACGAGCATCAGGTGGATGAAGTAGATGAAATAGGTCAGGTATGCCGCGCCTGCCAACCGGGTCAGTTCCGAGAGCATGCCGGTAACACCGAGGCCCAATACCAGCCAAAGCAGGTACCAGTCCTTGTAGGTCGACATTTCATCTTTTTTGTCCAGCCGCTGTTTGAAAAGCAGCGCGCCACCGATCACCAGCGCGATGCCGGCGATATTGGCGAGAATCTTCACCGGGTGAAACTGGGAGTACGGGCCGTGGATGCCGAGTCCGTAGAGCACGAAGAAGAAGAAGCCGGTGACGAACGCCAGGGCGATAAACGCAAACAGCACCATCATGTGCGGGGTAGCGCGGTCATTGTTCTCGCCGCATTCCGAAAACTTCCGGTGCTTTAAGATATTCGGAACGACCTTGACGATTGCGTTGAGGAATCCTTTGATCTCGATTTTATCCTTGTTGGTTTTGCCTTCGGCCAACGCGTTCTTATGGATGTCACCGATGAACCGTTTCAGCCCAAGGGCGAAAATGACCACGGCCCAGATGGAAAGGGGAACGAAAATCAGGTCGACCAGCCAGGTGGAGAAGAACTGGGCGTGGGCGATCTGGCCGTGGGCATCGAGTTCAGGCGTAAAATCGAGCCAGTTGATGCCGAAAACCTGGAGAACCATCCCGATCACGATAAAAACAATCGCCGGCACTGCCGCCAGCAGGGGAAGCTTCTTGGGATCGTTGACAGCCTCGGCCAGCGCCTTCGGCGTGGCATATTCTTTTATCGCCCGCATCCGCAGCGCGCTCATGACATCGGCCGGCTTGGCCCCTCGGGGACACATGGTGCTGCAGTCTCCACAATTGTGGCACAGCCAGATGTCCGGGCTGCTGATCAGTTTGTCCTTGAGCCCCCAGCTTGCTGCAATCATTTCCTTGCGGGGAAACGGTTTTGTATCCGGGGAAATGGGACAGGCCACGGAACAGGTGGCACACTGGAAACATTTCTTCAGCGAGTCGCCCCCGAGCCCGCGTATTTCCTTTATGAACTCAACATCTGGTTGAACCAGGTATTTGTCCGCCATTTCAAACCTCCTCAATTGGCTGTTCTACGATAAGCCGTTATGCGAAAAAACAGAAGAAGGCCGGCCCGATTCGGGCCGGCCATACTTTGATTTATTTAAAAGCCCTTGAACGGGTTCGGGCCGAGTTCTTCAACTTCCGCCACGAACTTGTTGATGATATCCGGTATTTTATCGTATTCGTCGATGGCCACTTCGAACTGCGCCACCCGCTCTTCTTCCAGCGCCAGACTGGAAAGGGCGTCGCCGATCTTCTGCATCCGGATGCCGGCCAGTTCGCTGCCTTTGACAAAGTGGCACTGGTAGTCATCGCCGTGCTTGCACCCGAGCAGGAACACACCGTCCATGCCCTGGGAAAGCGCGTCCTTGATCCAGATCACATTGACCGAACCGAGGCACCGGACCGGGATCAGGCGGACATCGGCGGAAAACGATTTCTTCTGCTGCCACCCGATGATATCCAGAGCCGGGTAGGCGTCGTTTTCGCAGACCAGGCCGAGGATGCGCAGCGGCGGTTCCGAATAATCGTCTTCAGAGGGGACCTTGATGGCCTTTACCTGGGAGCCGATGCTGTCGATGCTGTAGTCGGCAAAGTTGATGATCCGTTCCGGACAAGCCCCCATGCAGGTACCGCAGCGGCGGCACCGGGCCGGGTTCGGCTTCGGGGTTCCCTTTTCATCGTCATCGATGGCGCCGAAGGGGCATTCATCCGTGCACCGCTTGCACTGGGTGCACCGCTGGAAGAAAAAGTCCGGGAAGGTCATGTCGCCGGACCGCGGATGGACGGCCACCCCGCGGTTGACCGATTCCAGGCACTGGATGGCCTTGAGGGCCGCCCCGGTGGCATCTTCCATTGATTCTTCGACATTGAGTCCCCGACGCACAGCGCCGGCGGCATAAATGCCGGTTCGTTGTGTTTCATACGGAAAGCAGATGAAGTTGGAATCCGCATACTTGTCGAAAATGGCATTGTCCCGGAAGCCCGGACCCTGACGATAGGCCAGGTTGACGGTCGGATCATCGAAGGTCACGGGAACCATGCCCGTGCCGAGAACGACCAGGTCTGCATTGACCTGAATCTGATCGCCGAGCAGGGTGTTGGCCGCATCCACGGTCAGTCCGCCGCCGTTTTGAGAAACGCCGGTGACCTCGCCCTTGGTCATGAAAATGCCGGAATCCTGCTGCATTGCCTTATAGAAGTATTCCGAAAGTCCGGGAGTGCGCATGTGCTGATAAAAAATATAGGCCCGTCCGTCCGGGTAGTCGTCGCGCACGTACTTTGCCTGTTTCAATGCCACCATGCTGGTCACAGATCCGGTGAAGGGAAAATCGGAATCGGTGCCGTTGCCCGGGCTCTGGACGAAAACCACGTTTTTGGCGGGCTTGCCGTCCGACGGACGGTTGACCTTGCCCCTGGCGGCAAGTTCTTCGAACTGGTAGTTGGTGATCACGTCCGCATTGCCCCAGCCGAGATTCTGAAATTCGTCGGCTTTGGGCTCATAGGGGCGCCACCCGGCGGCCAGGATGACCGCACCGAACAGTTCGCCATTGGGATCCAGGGTAAGGATATCGCGCCGGCCTTCGTTGTATTCCTTATACTTGGCTATCAACGCTTCGTGATCGAGTTCCTTGCCGCTCTCATCAACCCGCATTTCTTCCGGGAGCGGATACGGCACATCGAATTCGATCTTTTCGCCGGGCGTTTTCAGGGTTACGGTAAATTCACCGGGCTGTCCCGCAATCCGGGCGACCACGGTATTCGTCCGCACCGAGATTTTTGAATTGGCTTCGATCGCCGCAATCAGGCTTTTTGCCTTATTCGGAATGAGCCGCTCATAGGGCGGCTTCGTCGGCAGCTGCCGGCGCCAGTTGGCTACGTGTCCACCGAGTTTTCCGGACTTTTCCACGATGGTGACCTCATAGCCGGCCGCAGCGGCATCGATTGCCGCGTTCATGCCGGTAACACCACCGCCGATAACCAAAATCTTCTTGCTCATGGTTTCCAGGAGGTACGGTTCGGGCAGCTTGACCTTTTCCACCCGGGCCATGCCCATGCGGATATAGTCTTCGGCCATCATCTGGACCCGGTCGAAATTGTCCTCGTCCTGCTTTTCCTCTTCGGTCAGCTTAGGGAACTCGGATCGCGGATGCGACCAGACAATCTGTTCGCGCAGATTGACGCGCTCCACCATACACCCTTCGAACTTGAAGGTGTTGTAGTTGACCCGGCGGGAGCAGGCGCCGATCACCAGGGCATTCGTGCCTTCTTCCACATCCGCCTTGATCATGTCCACGCCCGCCTGACTGCAGAGAAACTCATGGGTCTTGCAGGGCAGGGATTCTTCCTCGACCACGTCGCATATCGCTTCTATGTCCAGGGCATCTCCAATGCCGCACCCCGTACAAATATAAACGCCGTATTTTTTACTCATGATTTATACCTCCTACCGCTTCACCATGGTTTGAATCGCCTTGAGGGCCATACCGGTTGCATTTTGATTGGACATCATGACATCGGCGGGCCGGTTGGCACAGCCGGCGGCAAACATCCCGCCCTTTTCGTAGTCGTTGAGCATGAAGCCGTCTTCTGTCACGACCAGGTCGGCCGGCAGCTTCGTCGTTGCAGCAGTCGGTTGCATACCTGTGGCAAGAACGACCATATCGAAAGTCTGGTGCAGCTTTTCGCCGCTGACGGCATCTTCTGCAACCAGGGTGACACGGCCGTCTTCCGCTTCTTCGACCGCGGCGACTTTTCCCTTGATGAAGGTGACGTTTTGATCTTCCTTGATCTTGTCGTAGAACTTCTCGTACCGGTTGCCGGGGGTCCGCATGTCGATATAAAAGATGGTGACCTTGGCATCCGGATACTGCTCACGGATATAGGTGGTGTGCTTCAGCGATGCCATGCAGCAGATGTAGGAGCAATACGGCAGATGGTTCTCATCGCGCGAGCCCGCGCACTGGACAAATGCCACGTTTTCGGGGGCCTTGTTATCCGACGGCCGCAGGATCTGCCCGCCGGTGGGTCCGTTATCGGCGGCAAGACGTTCGAACATCATGTTGGTGACGATGTTCGGGTACCGGCCGTAGCCGAGGTTGTCGATTCTGGCCGCATCATAGGGTTCCCAGCCGGTCGTCCATACGATCGAACCGACGTTCAATTCGATGGTCTTTGCTTCCATTTCCAGGTCGACGGCGTCATAGGGGCAGGCTTCCTTGCACCGCCTGGCGTCTTCGGTGCCGATGATCTGGGGGGAAATGACATATTTGGCCGGATACGACATCTCGTGGGGCAGGTAGGCCCCTTTGCGCTTGTCCATGCCGAAGTTGAATTCGTTGGGAACTTCCGCCTGACAGGCTTCGGCGCACTTGTTGCAGCAGGTGCAGTTGTCGTTCACGTACCGCGGATTGAGCTTCACCGTGACATTGTAACTGCCGGCAGCACCTTCGACGCTTTCGACATCGGCCAGGGTGAAGAACTTGATACGCGGGTTGTCTTTGATCCGCTTGAAATTGATTTCAAGGCCGCAGGTGGGAGGACAGAGTTTCGGGAAGTACTGCTTGAGCTGTGCTACCCGTCCGCCCAGGTAAGGATTTTTTTCTACAATGAACACTTCGTACCCCACTTCCGCGGCTTCCAATGCCGTGGTCAGGCCGCTGATACCGCCGCCAACCACCATTATACTTCCGCTGAATGGGGCTCCTTTCGTTTCACTCATTGTTACCCTCCGTACTAAAGGTTCGATTTGATCTGTATAAGACATATCGGTACCGTATCGATCCGGTTTACAGTCTGATTCGTGCGCCGCCGGTAGAAGTCGCCATCGCCCCGGCGTAAAACGGAAACCTCGAAACCGCGATCACCGGCAAAGAACCGGCGGTTTCCAGGTTACGGTTTTACGGCAGGTGCTGCAGGAGCTTCTACCAAATACAGGAGGACCGGTCGAACCGGCGTTAATAAAAACCTCCAGGTGCCTTGCGGCACCTGGAGGTTTGTTATGCTATACGTCCTTCAAGCCTCAATTAGCTCGGAATGATCTGAACGTAATCTCTCTTGAAGGTATCCCAGGTCTGCGTCTTGGGATCGTACTTCGAGTTGACGAAGCAGAACCAGTTTTCATCGTCCTGGTTCGGGTAATCTGCCTGATAGTAGAAGCCCGGGTAGCGGGTTTCTTTACGGTACTGGATGTGCCGCAGGTGAGACTCTACGGTCCAGATCCGATGGTAGATTTCCCAGGCCCGCATCAGTTCATGCAGGTCGCCGGCGGCCAGCTTTTCGCAGTCTTCGCGCATGGTGGCCAGCAGGTCCATAACGATTACCAGGTTCGCACTGGTTGTCTGGTAATATGTTGCGGTACCCGCACCGTATTCGTGGGTAGCCTTCATCATCCGGTACATCATCCCTTCAGGTTTCATGTAGTTCGGGTTGATGTCAGCCGCGGTGGTGTATTCATAGTTGTCCAGGAATACGCGAACCGGTTTGTAGACGATGTCGACAGCCTCTTCCTTGGTGATGGCCAGTTCCGGTTTGTAATCCGCATGGTCCTTGGCGTAACGGACCATCTGCTTGGCGGTCATGCGACCTTCGGCATGGGATCCGGAAGAGAACTTGTGACCGGAGCAGCCGACGCCGTCACCGGCGGTGAACAGCCCGTTGACCGTGGTCATACGGTTGTAGACCTTGCCATTGTCCGCCTTGATCTTGAAGGATTCGGGGACCCAGTCGAAATCGGGGCCGGAAACCCACAGACCGCAGCAGCCGGAGTGAGAACCGAGCAGGTACGGCTCTGTCGGCATCAGCTCGGAGTTCTTCTTTTCCGGTTCGGTGTTGGTGGCGCACCACAGGTTGGCCTGGCCACACGTCATGTCGAGGAAGTCTTCCCAAGCTTCGGATTCGAGGTGCTTGAGTTCTTTCTTGTCCATGGTCTTTCCGAGTTCAGCCAGGGCGGTAACGGTATCCATGATGATCGGACCGCGACCGGCCTTCATTTCGAAGAGCATCAGGTGGTTACGCAGACAGGTCGGGGTAATTGCGGCCGTGCCGTAGGGTGCGTAGTATTCGAGCTCTTTCTTGGCGGCGTCACTGCCGGCATAGGATTCGCCCAGACCGTTGAGTGCTTTGGCCTTGAACAGCAGGAACCAGGCACCGACCGGACCGTAACCATCTTTGAAACGAGCCGGGGTGAACCGGTTTTCCATCATGGACAACTCAGCGCCGACCTTCATGGCCAGGGTATAGGTGGAACCGGAGTTCCATACCGGGTACCATGCACGGCCTTTGCCTTCACCAACGGAACGCGGCTGGTAAATGTTGACCGCACCACCGCAGGCGACCATCATGGTCTTGCATTTGATGATGAACACCTTGTTTTCACGAACGGAGAAACCGATGGCACCGGCAATCTGGTTGTCACGGTTTTTGTCGAGCAGCAGTTCAACGATGAATACCCGTTCCAGGATGTTGTCTTCGCCGAGGGCTTTCTTGGCAGCTTCAGCAACGATCCGCTTGTAGGATTCGCCGTTGATCATGATCTGCCATTTACCGGTACGGACCGGCTGGGCGCCTTCCTTCAGCGATCCCTGTTTCAAACCTTTTTTTCCGTCAAGGTTTTTGCCTTCGGGAGATTTCTTCCAGATCGGCAGACCCCATTCTTCGAACAGGTGAACGGAATCATCAACGTGGCAGCCCAGATCGAAGATCAGGTCTTCACGGACGATGCCCATCAGGTCGTTTCTGACCATACGGACATAATCATCGGGAGAGTTGCCGCCGATGTATGTATTGATGGCGGACAGCCCCTGTGCAACAGCGCCAGATCTTTCCATGGCGGCTTTGTCGACCAGCAGAACGCTCTGGCCGTCCTGAAGCCATTTCTTTACTTCAAATGCCGTACCGCAAGCAGCCATGCCGCCGCCGACGATCAGGATGTCAACTTCTTTTTCCACGACTTCAGGGTCTCTTACGGCCTTGAGTTCGCCAATGGGTTTATTCGGTAATGCCATAACATCTCCTCCTTATGTGTCGAACGAAAACGTTCCAGTGTAAAAAGTCTTCCAGTTCGGATGATGGCGAATTTAGACGGTCGCCTGCGGTCTCGGCATCTGGTAGCCGTCTGCTTCTTCTGTAGAGAGCAGTTCGCTTTCGAGATCCTTGCCCTTCAGATCGGCGTACGCATTGGCTTCGCCTTCGGGGGTGGTCCGGATGGGGAACTTGAAGCGTTTGATCATACCGTTGCGGAACTTGCAGGTCCACATCACGTCTTCTGTACCCATCATCGGATAGATGCTGCTTCCCAGGGGAACGAAGTCGGCATAACCGCGAACTTCAATCGCCTGTGTCGGGCAGATCTTCACGCAGGAAAAGCATTCCCAGCACTGATCCGGTTCCTGGTTGTAGGCTTTCATTGCAGTCGGGTCGAGCACCATCAGGTCATTGGGACAGATGTACATACAGGCTGTTTTGTCCCCACCCTTGCAGCCGTCGCATTTCTCAGTAATTACGTAACTTGGCATTATTTACCTCCTGATTTACCATGATTTAGTGAAATTCCCAAGACTTCCACTACTTAAAGTTAATTCATAACAGACGTTAAAGAGCGAGAGCACCTCCTTTCTCACAATTGTCCAAACCAGTTTAATATATATCCTTATCCATTCCGTTGTATCAATTTATATTAAATTTGACGGCTTACCACCGACTTACTGGTTTTTAGAACAAATATCCTGTTAAATATCAAAAAGATATGATCTTGATATTTGCAAAGTAGTTTATTTAGCACCAGCAATTTTTATTGTCAAGAGTTTTCGTCCCTTCAATTTCAGCAGAAATCCAAACAGTTACACGCCGCTTCATCGGCCATATCTTGGATTTCACCCGCCACGGCACACAACATGTGGAACCTCGTCTCAATGCCTTATCGATGAAAAATCCGGGGAACACGGCCGGAAACCATCGTCAATACTTCGTAATTGATGGTACCCATTGCCCCGGCTACGCTTTCCGCAGACAACGCCCCGGTTGCCGGGTTGCCGAAAACCACCACAGGGTCACCGGTCGAAACCTCTGGCAGTTGCCCCACATCGATCATCGTGTGATCCATGCAGATACGGCCGATGACGGGAACCGTTATACCGGCGACACTCATCCGCCCGGTCGATGACAGAATCCGGCATAGCCCGTCGGCATAACCGATTGCCACCGTGGCGATGGTGGTCGCCCCGCTGGTGCGGGCGGTCCAACCGTAACTGACCGGGTAGTCCGGGCCCACGGTTTTCAAATGCACGATCCGGGATTTTACCGACATGGCGGGAATGAGGCGCACCCGCTGCTTTTCCACCGCTTCTGAAGGGTAATGTCCATAAATGCTGATGCCGGTGCGCACCATATCCAGATGGGTTTCCGGCATATCGATTGTGGCCGCACTGTTTGCGGCATGCCTTAAGCCCACGGCGATTCCGGCATTCTCCAGGTTTTTGAGCAGGGCGGAAAAAAGTTGAAATTGCTGACGGGCCACGGTCTTGTCCCGGTCGTCGGCCGTTGCAAAATGAGTGTAGATTCCCTCCGGGATCAGGTCCGGCAATTCGTAAATCGCCCGGATTTCCTCGACCGCATCAGAAGATTCTTCCGCACACACCGCGTCGTCAGCCCGTATTCCCAGGCGCCCCATGCCGGTGTCTATTTTCACATGGACACGGATGCGTCCGCCGAGCTTTCGGGCGCTTTTCGCCAGGGCCACTGCGTTTTGATAAGAAAATACGGACTGGATCAGGTCGTGCAAGATAAGCTTGGCGGCCAGTTCCGGGGGGGTATGGCCTAAAATCAATATCGGCTCGGAGATTCCGGCATTGCGCAGTTCAAGAGCCTCTCCCAGGCGGGCCACGCCCAGGGCATCGGCCCCGGCATCTATCGCCTGCCGGGAGACTGCCACCGCTCCGTGCCCGTAAGCATCGGCCTTGACCACGGCCATCAACCGGGTGGATCCGGACAACAGGCGCCGCAGCCCCTTGATATTTTCCGATATGGCGGCCAGATCGATCTCCGCCCACACATCATAGGGAACCAAATGAAAACCTCATGATTTATTTCGTTCGATCCAGACTCCGATATTGAATCGCCTCAAGAACATGGGGCGTTTCAATGGCGGCCTTGCCATCGAGATCGGCAATCGTGCGGGCGATCTTCAGGATCCGGTGATAGGCCCGCGCCGATAGACCGAGCCGGTCGACGGCGATCTCCAGAACCTGCTGGGATCCGGAATCTATCGTACAATACTGCCGGATGTGCCGGCTGCACATCTGGGCGTTGGTATAAATTTTGGCGCGGGAAAACCGTTCGCTCTGCCGGTCCCGGGCTTCGCAGACCCGCTTTCGGATGGCCGACGACGACTCGGCCGGGTGCGCATTTGCAAGATCCCGGTAGGCCACGGCCGGCACATCGACATGCAGATCGATCCGATCGAGCAGCGGCCCGGACAGTCGGCTCCGGTACTTCTGAATCTGCAGGGCGCTGCACCGGCATTCATGATTCGGGTCGGTGAAATACCCGCAAGGACAGGGATTCAAGGCGGCGATCAAAATAAAATTCGCCGGGTAGGTAATGCTCATGGCCGCCCGGGAGATGGTAACCTCCCGGTCTTCCAGGGGCTGCCGGAGCACTTCGAGAACGCTTTTCTTAAATTCCGGCAGTTCGTCGAGAAACAGCACGCCGTTGTGCGCAAGGCTGACCTCGCCGGGTTTCGGCATGGTGCCGCCGCCGATCAGGCCGGCATCGGATATGGTATGGTGCGGCGCCCGAAACGGCCGGTTGGAGACGAGTGCCTGATTTTTACCGAGCAGACCGGAGACACTGAATATTTTTGTGGTCTCGATTGCTACATCAAATGTAAGCGGCGGAATGATGCCCGAAAAACGCCGGGCCAGCATGGTTTTTCCCGCCCCGGGCGGACCGAGCATCAGGAGATTA
>JAGXHH010000018.1 GCA_024636355.1 Desulfobacteraceae bacterium
GGTGGGAATAAAGCCCGGTGACACCCATTTCTTTTAACAAGGATGAAAGCCGGTCGGATTCAAGGGCTGCAGCGTCGGCATAAACAGCGGGACGCTTTTCCAGCCGGGTGTGAAAGACCACCTGGCTGCCCAGGCGTTTGGAGTCACGGAGGGATTGAATATATTCTTCAACCGAACCGTTCAAGGGTGTTTCCATGAAAGTACTTACTCGCAGCTCACTTTTCCCGGGCAGGATTGCGGCAGATGCGGAAAATCAAATCCTCCAGCACGGCTTTTGGTGTCTGGCCGGTGGTTTTGAGCCGAATATCGGCCTGGTGGAGCATCAGGACGGCATCGGTGAGCGCCTTGCCGGAAAACCGATCCGCCTGCAGAAATGATTGATAAACCGGATACGGATTGTTCGGATTTTTAACGATCTGGATATCGGAGGCCGGCGCTTTACGGCTTTCTTCTCCGGTAATGCGCTCGTTGCTTTTCCGGATATACTCCAGCAGCGCTTTATCGTATTCAATTACGTCCGGCAGCACCTGCTGCTTGAAGCGGTCAAAACCGGTACCTGGACGCCATGCCGCGCCTTTGGGGCCGTCCATGAACGATCGGACGAGCAGGAGCTTGCGGACCTGGTTGGTCATGGCCGAAAGCAGCTGCATATAATGGTACCCGCCGCCCAGAAGAGAGGTCAGGAAATAGAGAGCCCGGCCGGCCTGCTGCGCGGCAATTGCACCGGTAAATTCGTAAACGGGATCTTCCCGGCTGCGATCGAGTGCGGCGGCGACATCTTCGACCGTAATCCGTCCGGCGGCTCCGGCATAATGGATCAGCTTGTCGATATTGCCTGCAAATGCCCGGGGGTTAAATCCGGTCAATTCAAATATCTGATCAAATACCCTGGGCTCTGCTGTTTTGCCGAACCGGCTGAGCTTCTTCTGCATCATCAGGTTAAGGACCCGACGCTGTTCGTCCCGATCTGCTTTTCGAGCTCCCTGGGGAACCGTGCAGTTGATGACCGTACCATGGGTCTTGATGCACTTGAACAGTGCCGTGCGACGATCTGCTGAATCGGTAACGACAATGAGATGATGGTTCCGGGGGAACCCTTTTTCGATGGCGTTTTTAAGTCCGCCGGCCGCATCGGTTGAAGACGCCGGAACCAGCTGGTTATCGCGGCAGTAGCGAGCCACATCGGCCAGCCAGTCCAGATCCCGATTCTCCTGGTCTTCAAGGCCCAAGGCTTTCCGAACATTTCCGGAGATCACCTTGTCGAGTTCGCCCTGCTGCCGGGCGAGCAGATCCAGAAACAGGTTGGCGGCCTTTCGCATGTTTTCCTGGTCAAAGGCCTCCTGTATCTTATCGATATGCTTTTCCGGGCTAAACCCTTTGGAAAACAGGCCGGCCTCTTTGAGGCGCACCACTTTTCGAATCGATAAAAAAGAGAGCGTATTGATCCGTTCGATGGCATCGTAGACGCCCTCGCCGTCAGCTGGATCGACGGTCTCCAGATACAGATCCCGGTTGGCAGCATCCGGCAGGAGCATATTTACGAGTGCTTCGATGACCTGATCCCGGATAAACGGCTCGCCATAAACCAGATAGACCGGATCGCAGGCCCCCTGCTTCAAATGCCCGGCAATTTCTTTATATTCTATCTCACTCATCTTATGATGTTTTCTTTGCCCGCAGGCTCAGCACAATCAGTATCGCCAAAGAAACCATTGCAAGGCTGACGCCGATCGTCTGGGAAACTGAAATGTGACCGAACAGAAAGCCGCCCCGGTCATCCCCCCGGAACACTTCAATTGCGGAACGGATCAAACCGTAACATATGACATAGATCCAGAAGAGCTGGCCATCGAACCGTTTGTGCCTGCGTATGGTAAAAATACCAAGGAAAAGCAACAGATTGGCGACCGCAGAATATAGCTGGGTCGGATGAACCGGCGTGTAAAGCGGCGCAAGGGATTCCGGGTGATGAAATGTGATCGCCCACGGCAGCTCACAGATCTTGCCGTAGCAGCAGCCGGCGAAAAAACAGCCGATGCGGCCGAAAAAATGCCCCAGGGGAATGGCCATGGCGGCGATGTCCGCTGTCTTTCCGAGGGGCAGTCGGTATTTTTTCACAAAGATGACGGCCACGAGCAGTGCGCCGATAAACCC
This sequence comes from Desulfobacteraceae bacterium, assembly GCA_024636355.1. GTDB lineage: Bacteria > Desulfobacterota > Desulfobacteria > Desulfobacterales > Desulfosalsimonadaceae > JAGXHH01. Next base: position 2,155 of record JAGXHH010000018.1, read on the forward strand.
GCCGTAGAAAACCAGCCCTCCCTGCCAGATTTTAAAAATATCGAGTGGTTCGCGCATAAAATAGGCAAAATTAGTGGCAACGTAAAACAAGCGGGATCCGACAATGGCGGCAACAACGGCATAGAAGCAAATATCCATGATCTGATCCGGATCGACACCGGTGCGCCGGGCCTCGTGCCGGGCGAAGAAAATGGCCGCCAATACACCAAGGGCCACAAAAAACCCGTAAGAATAGAGTGTCAGGCTATGAAAATTAAATAATACGGGATGCATGGTCCGCCTTTATCAAAGCATTCGTTTAACTGGTTGGCTCCAGTATGATTTGTTATTACTTTGGCTTCAAAGGAAACCATCAAGCCGGCACTTTTTTGACGATCATGTAATAGGCGAAAATCCCCATGCCGACCGTGATCGCGCTGTCGGCCACATTAAACGCCGGCCAGTGGTACGCGCCAAGATAAATATCTATAAAATCGATCACCTTGCCGAACCGGACCCGGTCGATCAGGTTGCCGATGGCGCCGCTGAAAATCAGGCCGAACCCCACAGTCAGCAGACGGTACTCTTTAGGCGTCCTGTAATGGAGATAGCAGACCAGGACAACGGCGATCATGGCGATGACCCCGAAAAGGATGGCGCGTATCATCCCGGTTTCTCCGGCGAAAATACCGAAAGCCCCGCCCGGATTCTGGACATGGACGATATTGAAGAATCCGGGGATCACGGTAATCGAATGATACAGATCGACCGTATTCAAGATCAGCCATTTGGTCCACTGGTCGAGCAGCAGGACAAGCCCGCTGACACCGGCGAAAATCAGGTGTTTATTAATGTCCTGCAAGGATCTGCTCCAGAGAGTTCCGGCAACGCCGGCAAACGGATGGATGTTCACTGTCGTCTCCCACACTGATATCATGGACCCAGCACCTTTCGCATTTTTCCCCGGCAGACGCGCCCACGCGGATTTTCAATCCCTCCACACCGGTCGGCTGGAAATCGTCGCCTGCATTGCCGCCGGGGACGAGATGCGCCTCGGACACGATGAAAAACGACCGTAAATCTTCGGCATAGCTTTCAAGCAGAGCAAAAAGCGATCCGTCGGCGGCCAGGGTGACGGCGGCATCCAGGGAATGGCCGATCACTTTTTCCACCCGGGCGGTCTCGAGCACCTTGGTTACCTCGCCGCGCACCCTGAGCAGCTGTTCCCATTTTTCGGCCAGTTCCAAATCCTCATAATCGGGATTGGCCTGGGGGAGCTGCGTGAAATGGATGCTTTCGTCCTTGGCCGTATCCGGCAGAAACGTCCAGATTTCTTCGGCCGTAAACGGCAAAATCGGCGCCATGATCCGGGCAACGGCAATTACAACCTCATGCATGACCGTCTGTGCGCTGCGCCGGATGAGCGATTCCGGCGGCGACGTATAAAGCCGGTCTTTCATAATATCGAGATAGACCGCAGACAGATCGAGGGTGCAGAAGTTGTGCAGCGCATGGTAAATCACATGAAAATCATAGGTTGCGTAAGCGTCCGTGCAGCGATGGATCAGCTTTTGAAGCCGGTGCATCATGAACCGGTCCAGATCGGTCAGCTGTTCATAGGAAATCGCATGTTGCCCCCGGTCATAATCATAGAGGTTGCCCAGAATAAACCGGCACGTGTTCCGGATCCGCCGATAGGCATCGCTGAGCTGATTCAAGATGTTGTCTGAGATCCGGACATCGTCCTTGTAATCAGATGCCGCCACCCAGAATCGCAGGATCTCGGCGCCGAACTTGTCGATCACCTTTTTCGGAGCGATAACATTTCCAAGGGATTTCGACATCTTTTTTCCCTGCCCGTCGACAACGAAGCCGTGGGTCAGCACGGCGCGGTACGGTGGTTCGCCCGTTAAACCGACGGCGGTCAACAGCGAGCTGTGAAACCAGCCCCGGTGCTGATCCGAGCCTTCCAGGTACAGGTCCGCCGGCCAGCTCAGGTTTTCCCGGGCAGATAAAACGGCGGCATGGCTGACCCCGGAATCGAACCAGACATCGAGGATATCGGTTTCTTTTTCTAAATCGGTGCTCCCGCAGGCGGCGCATTTTGTACCTTCAGGCAAAAAGAACCCGGCATCTTTTTCATACCAGATATCGGCCCCGTGTTCCTGGAAAATTTCGTATATTTTGTCGACGATCTCCCGGTTGATCAGCATTTCGTTGCACGATTTGCAATGAAACATGGTAATCGGCACACCCCAGGAGCGCTGGCGCGATACGCACCAGTCCGGCCGGTTCTTGATCATGTTATGAATCCGTTCACGGCCCCAGCCCGGTATCCATTCGACCGTATCGATAGCGGCGAGCGCTTTTTTGCGCAGTTCCGTCTTATCCATGGAGATAAACCACTGGGGCGTGGCCCGGAAAATAACCGGTTTCTTGCACCGCCAGCAATGGGGGTACGAATGGGTCATTTTCCCGGATGCCAGCAGTTTGTTTTCGGCCTGAAGCGTTTCGATGATCTGCGGATCAGCTTTAAAAACAAATTGTCCGGCAAACTGGTCGACTTCATCGGTAAAGCACCCGTTTTCATTCACCGGCGAGTACGCTTCCAGGCCGTAATGCAGGCCGACCTCGTAGTCTTCGCGACCGTGTCCGGGTGCAGTATGCACGCATCCTGTACCGGCTTCCAGGGTCACATGGTCGCCAAGGACGATCAGGGACTGGCGGTCAAAGAGCGGATGGCGGCAGTGCTTGTACTCGAGTTTCCGGGCATCGATTCGGGCAAGCACCGCGTAGTCGTCAATGCCGAAAGCCTTCATGCAGTTTTCGACCAGTTCGCCGGCCAGGATCAGGACCTCGTTTTCAGCCGTTTCCACCGCCACGTAGGTAAAGTCCGGATGCAGGGCCACCGCAAGGTTTGCCGGCAGTGTCCAGGGCGTGGTCGTCCAGATCACAACAAAAACGTTTTTTCCGGCCAGCTCCGGATCGATTTCTTCGGGCGGCCCCACCAGGGGAAACCGGACATAAATCGAGGGGGAGGTCTCATTGGCGTATTCGATTTCGGCTTCGGCCAGGGCGGTTTTACAGCTGCAGCACCAGTAAATCGGTTTTTTGCTGTGCACCAGACTGCCGTTTAAGGCGAACTCACCGCACTGCTTCGAGATGATCGCTTCATAGGCATAATTCATGGTAAGATACGGGTCATCCCATTCTCCCATGACACCAAGCCGTTTGAATTCCTCCCGCTGGATATCGACGTACTTTCCCGCGTAGGTGCGGCATTCCCGGCGGACGTCCACCTTTGACATTTCTTTTTTCTTCGGCCCGAGCGTTTTGTCCACATTGTGCTCGATCGGCAGTCCGTGGCAGTCCCAGCCGGGGACGTATCCGGCATTATACCCCGTCATCTGGCGCGAACGCACGACAATGTCCTTTAAAATCTTGTTCAATGCGGTGCCGATATGAATATTGCCGTTCGCATAAGGCGGGCCGTCGTGCAGGGTGAACTTCGGCAGATCCCTGGAACGCTCCCGGAGCATGCCGTACAAATCCTGCTCTTCCCACTTTTTCAATTGTTCGGGTTCCCGGGCGGCCAGGTTCGCCTTCATGGGAAAACCCGTTTGCGGCAGGTTCAACGTCTTTTTATAATCCATCGGAAAACTTCCTCCAGAATCGGTATGAATCGAAATTATCGTCGTGTAATTCAAAAATCTTGTAAATTTAAGCCATCAGGCGAAAATAATCAAGGAATTTGACGCGTGAATCGTCCCGCCTGCCTCACGTTCCATTCCGTTGTCGTCTTGTTTTCCTTGACATTCCGTTCCAGGATTATTTAAGACTGCCTCATCATGATTGCCGTCGTCCAGCGCGTCAAATCGAGTTCCGTTACCGTGGGAAACCAGGTGGTCGGTGAAATCGGCCCTGGCCTGCTCGTTTTACTGGGTGTGGCAGATACCGATTTGCAAGAAGAAATCGATTTTCTTGCCGATAAAATCGTCAACCTGCGGGTGTTTGAAGACGAGGACGGCAAAATGAACCGCTCGCTTTTGGAGACCGGGGGCCAGATGCTCGTGGTCTCCCAGTTCACCCTGCTCGGCGACTGCCGGAAAGGCCGCCGGCCGTCTTTTGTCCATGCCGCAGATCCTCGGAAAGCCGAAGATTTTTACCTCGAATTTATCGAAAAGGTCCGTAGAGCAGGCGTAACCGTCCAGACCGGCCAATTCCGGGCCATGATGGATGTCGCCCTCGTCAACGACGGGCCGATCACCCTTATCGTCAAGAGCAAAAACCACAGAGAATGACCATGTCTCGTAAGCTCGGTTTACGCGTTATCTGCTGTGTCCTGAGCAGTTGGATGTTGTGTTTCCCTGCACATGCAGGAAAATGGGATGCGCTTTCTGCACACATCGGTCCATCGGATGCCATTGCCGTTGCGGCCCCCGATGGAACCCTGGTATATGCCAGAAATGAAAACAAGCACCTCGTTCCGGCATCGGCCTTAAAAGTTCTGACCGCCCTGGTCGCATTTGACCGGTTCGGTCCGGATTTCCGATTTACCACAGAATTCTACCTTGATCCCGACCGCAATCTAATCATCAAGGGGCACGGCGATCCCTTTCTTGTATCAGAGCATGTAAACGCCATCTGTCAGGCGCTTTCCCGCGAGGTCGATTCCGTCAATGATCTGATCATGGATGCCACCTATTTTGGAAACCCGGCACAGATTCCGGGGACGCAGAACCAATCGCTCCAACCCTATGATGCGCAGATCGGTGCATTGTGCGTCAACTTTAATACCGTGTCCTTCAAGAAACAAAACGGGCGGTATGTGAGCGCCGAAGCCCAGACCCCGCTGCTGCCGACAGCTGAAAAACGCCTTTGCAACATGGATACCGACCAGGGCCGGATCTTGCTGTCCGCAGACAACTCCGAACTGACGCAGTATGCGGGCGAACTGTTCCGATATTTTTTGGTCGCATCCGGAATCCAGGTGAATGGAACGATCCGGGACGGTCAGGTCGAACCGGTCAACGATCGCATCATTTACCGTTACAACTCCGTGGTCACGCTCAGTGAAATCGTCTCCAGCTTAATGAAATATTCCAACAATTTTGTCGCCAACCAGCTGCTCATGGCTGTCGGTGCAGGGGCTTACGGACCACCGGCTACTCTTGAAAAAGGATTGCAGGCAGCAAACCTCTATGCAAAAGAGACGCTGGGCATTGCACCAACGCTTGTCGAAGGTTCCGGTATTTCCCGAAAAAACCGGTTAACCGCCACCATGTTCCTGAAAATACTCGATGCGTTTTCCCCTTACCATCAACTGCTCAACGATTATGAAGGCATTCGCTACAAAACCGGTACCCTGTCCGGGATCCAGACCCGGGTCGGCTACATCCCTGCAGGAAATGGCGAGTTGTATCGATTCGTGGTGCTGATAAATACCCCGGGCAAACTCGCAGACCCGATTGTCAGGATGATACGGAAGCGGATAGAGGAGAAATGAAAAAGAAGGTTCAAAGTTCAGGGTTCAAGGTTCAGGGTTAAAAACAAAATCAAAATCCGTGCACGTGCACGAACACGTATCTACGTTCCCGTGCACAGGAAATAAACTCCGGGTCTCCTGATTGGCTGAGCCGAAGGCGAATACCTCCTTCTGGCTCCTGGATTCTGGCTCCTGGATTCTGGCTCCTGGATTCTGGCTCCTGGATTCTGTCCGAAGAAAAGGAAAAGCGGCTCATCGGCCGCTTTTCCTTTTCTTCGGACATCTGTACATCCGTAAACGTTAAATTTTGGGCAGTTCCCCGCTGCTGATATACGCATACGCATTGTGGTTGTGGATCGATTCAAAATTTTCCACCGCAACGTCAAACCAGGTGATGTTCGGGTCCGCTTTTAAAGCAAGGGCGATGTCCCGGACGATATCCTCGACGAACTTAGGGTTGGAAAATCCCCTTTCCGTCACGTATTTTTCATCCGAGCGCTTCAACACGGAAAAGACATCACAGGAGGCGGACTGTTCGACGAGTTCGATCATGTCTTCAATCCATATGAATTTCTTGAAGCGGGTGCGCAAGTGAACCATGCCCCGCTGATTGTGGGCACCGCACTCACTGATTTCCCTTGAACAGGGACATACGGAAGAAATCGGCACGGTCACTTCGGAAACCAGGTCAACCCGGCCCTTGGAATTAATCGATCCGACGAATCGGCAGGTGTAATCCATCAGCCCCGGCGAATTGGTAATGGGGGCAAACTTTAGAATAAAGAACGGAAACGTCACTTCGATATGGGCAGATTCGGCATTCAGGTGTGCCTTCATCTGGTCGAGAATATCGGCAAAACTCTTCAGGGAAAGCTTGGGCCGGAAGAGATGGAGCAATTCAACGAACCGGCTCATATGGGTCCCCTTGCATTCATGGGGCAGATCAACGTACATATTGATCGAAGCCACAGTGTTCTGATCCCCGTTGATCCGGTCCAGAACCGTCACCGGATACCGGAGTCCCTTGATGCCGACCTTGTTAATCGCGATATTGCGGTAATCCCGCTCATTCTGGACATCTTTCATGCACTTGACATCCGCAGCTTTTATCCGGCATTCCGGAGTACCGGGCTGCCGGAGTTCCACCTGCCGTCTTAATACCGTATCTTTCATTTCAACATATATTCCAGATTGACATGGCTCAATGAGCGGAAAATATTATCTTTGATTTTTTTATTCCCACTATACAGCCGGTTTAAATGGGATTTGATTTCCTGTCGTTTTGATATCGCAGCCGATGGGCAGGTGTTTTCGAATTTCGGAAACCGCTGATCCCGGGCAAACCGGATCAGCCGAGGTTCATCTATAAATGCCAGTGGCCGGATGATGGTAAACTTGCCCTCAAACATCGGCTGTGCCGGGAGCATCGTTCCGATAACCCCCGTATAACACATATTGATGAAAAACGTCTCAATGATGTCATCCTTGTGATGCCCCAGGGCGATTTTCGTGCAACCAAGGGTGTCGGCGATCTCAAACAACCGCCGGCGCCGCCACCTGGCGCACAGGAAGCATGGATTTTCCCGGTTTTTATCGCTGTGTGCGAATACGCCAAAATCGGTCTGCTCCACCCGAAGATCCTGTCCGATGCTGTGGCACCACATGCTTAAGTCCGAACTGAAACTACCTTCGAATCCCGGATCGACATATACCGGGTACAACTGGTAACGGATCGGGATACGAGACAGCCGTTCACTTAAACTCCACAGCAGCGACAGGCTGTCTTTCCCGCCTGAAACACCCACCAGGATCCGGTCGCCGTCTGCAATCATATCATACCGGTGAAGGGCAAGACCGATGTCGTGGTTTATAGCTTTATACGTGTAGTCGGGCATTATTTTTCAAAACAATTTTGTCCGGCTATGATTCGTCTAATTCCGGTTCTTCGCCTTCGTACTCTGTAAAATCCTGGGTCACGAAAACCTTGCCGGCTGCAATTTCCCGCAAAGCCGTTACGATATCCTCATTTCCCGGTGATTTGACCAGCCGTTCACTGCCTTCGCGAAGCTGCCGGACGCGTTTGGTTGCGGCATGCACCAGAAAAAACCGGTTCGGAATACGTTTCAAACAATCTTCAACTGTAACCCGCGCCATGGTTTACCTCCAAGTTCTTAATGTGTGCCCAGCCATAAATCGCTGATCTCAGATTTTCTGGATGAACAGTAAAGTAGCTGCATTGTGCTTAAAGATGACCAGGACGGGCTCATCCCTTCATGCGTATAAGTGAAACAAGCGGATTTTCCGGAATTTTACACTTATCGGATATCGACAAGTTCATACTGCCGCTTGCCGGCGGGAGCGTTAATGCTGATTTCATCTCCCAGTCGCTTGCCGATGATACCTTTTCCCAGCGGTGAGTCGATCGAGATCCGGCCTTCCTTGATGTTCGATTCCTCCGGTCCGACCAGTTGATACGTTACCTCATCGCCGGAATCGATATTTTCAAGCACGACCGTGCATCCGAAAACAGCCCGGTCCTTGGGTTGGTTATCCGGGTCGATAATGTCTGCGACCGACAGCTTGTATTCCAGCTCACGAATCCGACCCTCAAGGAAACTCTGCCGATCTTTGGCCGCATCGAATTCAGCATTTTCGGACAAATCCCCATGGGCACGCGCTTCTTCGATGGCCCGGATGTTCTTGGGGCGTTCAATGCTTTTTAACTTTTCGAGCTCTTTTCTTAAGGCGTCGTAACCCTGCCTGGTAATCGGCACCTGCTTCACGTTATTTTCTCCACTAATTTCATGCTTTTACATAGTTAACAATAAGATCGCCGACCTCTGCCGTACTGTACCCCATCTTGCCGGCGGCCACATTTTTAATATCGTCTCGTAATGCTTTTTTAACCGCTGCTTCGATTCGGGCCGCCGCTTTGACTTCCCCAAGCGTTTCGAGCAGTAGTTGGGCTGCCGAAATCGCCGCAATTGGATTGATAATCCCCATTCCGGTGTACTTGGGCGCCGACCCCCCGATCGGTTCGAACATGGAAACGCCCTCCGGGTTGATATTGCCGCCGGCGGCAATTCCCATTCCCCCCTGAACCATGGCGCCAAGATCCGTAATGATGTCGCCGAACATATTATCGGTAACGATTACATCGAACCATTCGGGATTTTTCACCATCCACATGCAGATAGCGTCCACATGGGCATAATCGGTTTCAATGTCCGGATACTCCCTGGCGACCTCATAAAATGTCCGTTCCCAGAGATCAAAGGCGTAGGTCAAAACATTGGTCTTGCCGCACAGGGTCAGCTTCTTCCTCTTGTTCCGGCTGCGGCAATACTCAAAAGCGTACCGGATGCAGCGCTCGACTCCCTTGCGGGTATTGATCGATTCCTGCACAGCCACTTCATCGGGCGTGCCGCGTTTTAAAAATCCGCCGGCCCCGGCATACAACCCTTCGCTGTTCTCGCGGATTACGACGAAATCAATATCTTCGGGACACTTGTTCGCCAGCGGGGTCACAACCCCTTCATAAAGCTTAACCGGCCGGAGATTGATATACTGATCCAGATCGAATCGAAGCCGCAGGAGAATCCCCTTTTCCAGAATGCCGGGTTTGACATCTGGATGACCAATGGCTCCGAGAAATATGCCGTCTGCTTGACGGAGTTCCTCGACAACCGTGTCCGGCAGAATTTCACCGGTTTTCAGGTAATGTTCACCGCCGATGGTATACGGTTTGAACTGGAGCGAAAAATTTTCCACCTCAGCAGCGGCATTGAGCACTTTTATACCCTCTGCTACCACTTCCGGTCCGGTTCCATCACCGGGGATTACAGCAATTTGATAGGTTTTTCCCATAGCTTGCGACTCCTTGTGTAAATAAGTGTTCCGTCTCCGTCGTAATAATGACCATAGCAGTTAAGGAAGGTACCCGAGGATCGTGGCGCCGCCTGAAACCTTGTCGCCCATGGTGGCTTCGAGCCGGGTATCCGCGGGCAGGTACAGATCCACACGGGATCCGAAACAGATCATTCCAAACCGCTGTCCCGCAGTTACCGTCTCCTCCTCCTGTGTCCAGCAGATGATTCTCCGGGCGATGAGTCCGGCTATCTGAACCGTGCCGATGGTATGATTGTTCGACGTGGTCAGGACAATCGCATTATGTTCGTTCTGCGTGGAGGCTATTTCCTTATCCGCAGAATAAAACCGGCCGGGGTAATATCGGATATCTTTTACCACCCCACTGAATGGAACGCGGTTGACGTGTACGTTGAAAATGGACATGAATATTCCGACTTTCAAGCACGGCCCGTCCCCATAGGGGTTGGTATCGACCACCCGGGCAAACACGATTCGTCCGTCCGCCGGCGAAATCACCGCATTTTCCCTGTCCGGAGTGACCCGATCCGGATCACGAAAAAAATAACAGATGAACAGGGTGATGAAAACTCCGGCAATTGCCAGGACTTCAAATTCGATCAACGCAAAAATCACGGTCACAAAAGCCGCGGCAAAAATAAACGGGTACCCGGGTCGGGCAATAGGAAAGGCCGTCCGGCTTGGCGGATCGGCCCAATTGTACTGATTCATTTGTAAAAACCACCTTTGAAAAGTTAAGCAACGCCTGGGTCGAAAGATTTCTTTTCCACCCAGACACTGAAATAATCGGCAATATTAAACCGATAATTCGAAACTGTCAATATTGAAGGGTTCGTTCATCAATAAATATCCTGGCCCAGAGGACCAGGATATTTATTGTCCCTGAAAGGGGCTTTATTCCCCTGGTTCGTTAGAAAAGAATCCAGAATACAGGAGCCAGGAGCCAGAAGATATTCGGATGTCGCTTCGCTCCGGCATATTCTCTATCCTGATTGAGCCGAAGGCGAATCCTTATTCTGGATTCTGAATTCTGGCTCCTGGATTCCCTGCTTGATGAATCCAGGCATAGCCCTTTGCCTCTGACTTGGCCCGGAAGACCAGGTTTTTAAAATCGAATAAAGGGAGGTTTGGGCCGAAACTATCGGCCAAAACCTCCCTTTTATTAAAGTCAAACTGACACCCATGTCACGAGTGTTACGTTTTACATCGTAAAATCATACTCATCAAACTCGAACGTATCATCTATCGAGATGATCTGAGAAAGCATGGAGCGCATCTCTTCGGGGACATTGTTTTCGAATCTGGCGAAATCCTTTATGAACTCGGCCACCAGCCGGTTGGCCCGCATCACGTATTCCCCCTCATCGACCGCCGCTGTCCGCGGATTTAATATCCCTGCGGGGACGGATTCATCCGGCGATTGTCTTGGCACTTCGAATTGAAAGATCGGATCGATTTCCCATTCCACCCGATCAAAGGCACCGGAAATGGCCGCCCGAATCAAGGCTCTGGAATGCTGAATTGAAATCCGCTCGCCGCGATTGGCTGGTTCGCCGCTCCAGCCGGTGTTCAACAGCCAGCACTTCACATTTGATGCCCTGATCCGCTCCAGAAGTTTCTGACCGTACGTATATGCCGGCAGCGCCAGTACCGAGTCACCGAAACAGATATTAAACATGACTTCGGGCTCGATCTCTCCGGTTTCCGCCTGCTTGAATTTAGACGTATATGCAGACAAAAACGCATAAACCGCCTGCTCCGGGGTGAGACGGGCGATAGGCGGCAGCACGCCGAATGCATCACAGGTCAGCAGGAACATGTGCCTGGGATGGCTAAAGAGGCCATGCCGGATGGCATTGGGCAGATGGGAGATGGGATAGGCGGCCCGGGTGTTTTCGGTCAGGCTGCTGTCGGCAAGATCGAGCTGTCGGGTATCGGGATCAATGGTGACGTTCTCCAGAAGGGTGCCGAACTTGCGGGTGCAGGCAAAAATAAAGGGCTGATCCTGCTCCTTGATGTTGTAAAGCTTGGCATATCCACCCCATTCCAGGTTGAAGATCCCCTTGTCGCTCCACCCATGAGCGTGATCGCCCAGCAGCCGCCTTTCCGGATCGACCGCAAGTGTCGTCTTTCCGGTCTCCTCGCGCCCGAGAAAGATGGCCACATCGCCTTCGGGACCCACATTGGCCGCACACCGCATGGTAAAAACCGAATCGGGCATCAGGTAACTGATCAGGGTGAAGACGGCGTGCTTGATCTCCCCGGCATAACTGGTGCCGCCAATGAGAACGATCTTCTTTTCAAGGCTGATGATGACAAATGCAGCCGAATTGGTGCCATCGAGTTCGGGTACCGCATGAAAGCCGGGCACGTGGATCACCGTGAAGGCCGGATCGAACTGCTCCATTTGCGCCGGGTCCTTGATCTGGTAAAACATATTCCGGGCAAACAGGCCATGCCAGGCCGTTTCGGTTATAATCCGGATCGGCACCTGGTATTCGGCCACACTGCCGGCAAGGCAGTCCTGCACATACGCATCTTTGTTTTGCATGTAGGCCAGGAGGCGATTGTAGAGGGTATTGAAGAAATTTTCAGACAGTCCGTTTTTTTCTTCGCTCCAGAAAACAGCCTTTTCACTGATCGCATCCGTGACGATAAATTTATCGGATGGCGCCATTTCAGCATCATGACCGGTCCGGACCACCATGGGGCCCAGGTGGGCAATCTGACCTTCCCGATGTTGGATGATCTCCTCATAGAGGCTTGCCGTCGTCAGATTCCGCCGGATCTGACGAAAATGTTTCAAACCCGGAATCCGGATATCCGGCTGCTGCGCTTGTTCAAAGACCATGACGCCTCCTGTCTTAAGGGGTTACATGATGAGCCTGATCCTTTCTACTCCGATAAAATATGGCCTGTTGCGTATGTTATCAATCCTTTTTCTATATACTGCCCTGCATTGACAAGGCGTAGATCACCAGCTTCTGCATCATCTTTTCTTTTGCGGACTGCGGGTTATCGAGCTGCAGGCGTTCCAGATACGGCCGGGCCGATTCCGGCACTCCCCGGATTGCAATGGCCCGCCCCAGGCTCGATACCTTGCTCAGGCCTTCGGACATCTGAGCCTTCAGTCCCTTTAGGGCCTTGCCGATGATCAGTTCGTCCTGCGTAAAATCGGTTCCAAAAGGAAACGGCTGGAACAGCCCTTTTTCCTTGTATTCCGCAATCTCGTCCTCCAGCCGCTGCGGTAAATTGTTCCGAAAGCGATCGGGGATGACATAATCCTTTTCAATTTTTCCAGCCCCCTTGGCCTTCTGGAGCAGCCCTTCCTGGAAACGCGAATCGGTTATGTTCAGGAGCTGCGCAATGACTTCGCCGTCGGTCTTGCCCCGCAGATCGGCAATTCCGTACTCGGTGATGACAAAATCGCGCAGATGCCGGGGAATGGTGGTGTGACCATAATTGAATACGATATTGGACGCGGCATTTTTCCCGGTTCCCCGGATGCCCTTGCACATGAGGATCGATCGGGCGTCGGGCAGCGCATGCGCCTGGGCGACGAAATTGTACTGCCCACCGACTCCGCTGACCACCTGGCCATTTTCCAGGCCGTCGGAGACGACAGCGCCGGAAAGCGTTACCATCAGGCATGCGTTTACGAACCGTCCGTAGCGCCGCTGCAGCGATTTTAGTTCCTCACTGATGTACCGGTTGTTCGCGTAGAGCTGATTGACGTTTAACACGCTGGTCATAAAGATTTTTTGTCTGTCTTCCTCGCTCATCTCCCGGAGTTCGTTATAAAACCGCTCCGGGCCGAGAAAAAAGCCGCCGTGTATCAGAATCCCCTTTTTCAGTTGCTTGCCCAGGCACCGGGAAACGATCAGGTCCATATTCGCCGGATCATTGAGATCGGCTTTGATACGGAGCTCCCCGCACCGGATATAGCCGTCCGAAAAAGAAAGCCCTTCTTCAAGGATACCGAATTCGGTTAAAAACTTGAAATCCGCTTCCGTCAGACAGGAGTTGACGGCCCCGGCTTCGACTAGGCACTCGAGAGTCTGCGGGGTGATGGTTTCCGTGATTTTTCCTTCATTTAACAACCGCTGAAGGGGAGCGTTCTGGTAGGTGTTGCGTTTGACCACCCCGTTGCTTATCAGCTGCAGGTATCCGTCGACCAGCATTTCGGTCGATCCGGTAATACCTTCCTCAAACGGTTCGACTCCTCCGATCCGGTCGATCACGTCTCCGAATTTTTCCCGGATGCCGGTATCTTGAAGAAATCGTTTATATTCCGCGTTGTGCTTGTTCCGGAGGATCAGTCCATAGCAGAGCGCATCGCCCAGCGAGCCGATGCCGATCTGCAAGGTGCCGCCGTCCTTGATTAGGGTGCTGGCATACAGGCCGATCATGTAGTCGGGCGTGGTGATCGACATCTTCGGCGCACCAAACAGCCGGGTGTAATAATCCGGTGTATCGATAATCCCGTGATACGTATCGGCTTCGACCATGGCATCACCGTACATGAACGGCAGGTTCTGATTCACCTGGGCAATTATGGCAATCTTCTTTCCCTGCTTTTCCTGCTCCCGCATGGCGTCCCCTATGTCGAGGGCCACTTCAGGATTGCAGCTCATGCTGTAATACGTCCTGCCGTCGATTTCCTTTTTGCTCACCATCTGGGCAACGACATTGACACCCCGGGCCAGGGTGTCGCGCCAGGCATGGGTATAATTGGAACTGATGTAATTGCGCTGGGCGTCTTCCACATTGATATAGGCGCCGGCCTTGGCGTAGAATTCCAGCAGCTTGACATTGTCGGGCAGCTGTTTTTTGCGCAGATCGACCATATATTCCAGATCGACATAGCCGGAAAACATCCGCTCGACAAACGGCCCCAGAAAGCGCTGCTCCAGATCACTGGCGCCTTTCGGCCGTTCAAGGGATAATGCCGTGCAGATGGTCAATTCAATATCCGGGTCCTGCTTGGCCCGCCGGTACAGCGCATTGGCCAACTGGTTCGGTTTGCCCAGCCCCAGCGGAAGGCCGAATACGATTTTCTTTCCCACTTTCCGGATTACGTCTTCCACGCATTTTTCCGCATCCTGATAATACACCGGTTCATTACTGGCCATGTATTCCCCCCCAAAAAAAATTCAAAAGTGATCTTGCTAATTCAATCTGTCTCCAGAATCGATATCTCGCATAATCAATGTTTCGAAATGCAACCTGTTGTCCATCCGGAACCGTAATTTGTTACACAGTACAAAGAAAAAGAAATCCCCGAATCGCGTCCGGGACAAAACTGTAACGCAGGAAAGCTCAAGGTAATTTTTTGAGGATTTGTCCCTGCGAAGGCGGACTTAACGTTTGACGCGGATACGGAGTAACGCATCAGCGCTAAACCGGGTAAACCCGCCATTTCTGGATCAGCCCCTTGTTATTTCTTTTCTAAATACCAGATCCGTATATCAGTATTTTCAGGACATATCGGTATTTTGTGCAGATAGATAGATGGCTTATTATCAATTGCCTTCTGTAATGTAAAGAAGAAAAGGGTGATTAATCGGGTGTTCGGAAAAACACGCGATCGAATTGAACCTGCGACATCGATTCCTCGAAAGGCTTGTATACGGGAAGGGGGATTTGATCCGAAAGCCGCCTATGACATCCACATTGATTAGTGCTGTGCTCTGGACTAAGTGAACGGCACCGAGCCGGAAAGGTTAATTAATTGATGGCATATTTTTTACGAAGTGCCGGTTTTTCAATCTTTCCGGTCGGATTTCGGGGTACCGGATCAAAGATGATCCGACGGGGCCGCTGATAACGGGGCAGGGCTCCACAAAAGGAGTTGATCCCTTCTTCGGTCAGCCTGCGCCCGGGCTTGGCGGCAATGACCGCCGCAACGATTTCGCCAAGCCGCTCATCAGGAAGTCCGATTACCACAGCATCCAGGATGTCCTCATGACCCATCAGATGGTTTTCTATTTCCACGGGGAAAATATTTTCACCACCGGTAATGATGACGTCCTTTTTCCGGTCAATGAGCCATAAGAAACCGTCGGCGTCCTTTTTGACAATATCGCCGGTATGGAGCCATCCGTCACTCAGGGTCGCGGCTGTGGCTTCCGGGTTCCGGTAATATCCGTCCATGACACCCGGCCCCCTTACCAGCAGCTCACCGGGCGCATCAACGGGCAGATCGTTTACTTGCGCATCGACCACCCGGCATTCCCAGTCAAATCCCGGACATCCGATGGCCCCGATTTTATGAACGTTTTCCATGCCCAGGTGCACGCAACCGGGACCGGTGGCTTCGGTCAGCCCGTAATTGGTGTCATAGGACTGGTCCGGAAAATACCGTTTCCACTTGTTTATCAGGGTTGGCGGAACCGGCTGGGCTCCGATATGCATCAGCCGCCACTGGTCAAGCCGGTAGTCTGCCATCCGGACATCGCCATTTTCGATAGCCACCAGGATATCATGAGCCCAGGGGACGAGCAGCCAGACAATGGTGACGTTTTCTTCGGATACCGCAGAAAGAATCGCCTCCGGGCTGACACCCTTTAAGATGACCGCCCTGGCCCCTACAATGAAGTTGCCGAACCAGTGCATCTTGGCCCCGGTATGATACAATGGCGGAATGCACAGAAAATTATCGTCGTGCACCTGGTTGTGATGCCGGTTTTCCGCATAACAGGCAAACTCCAGCTGTCTGTGACGCAGGTAGACACCCTTGGGTGCCCCGGTAGTGCCGGAAGTGAAATAAATGCCTGCGCCATCGGAAGCCGATAGAGACACCGCCGGTTCGGCGGTGTCTCTATCGGCAATGACATCCTCATAGGCAAGGGCGTAATCGGGACGCATGTCTTCGGGGCCCACGAACACATACTGGGCCACGCAATGGTCGAGTCCGGCCTTGACGGCATTGATCCGGTCTATGAATTCTTCCCCGAAAACGATGACTTTTGCGTCGCAAAGAGTGGTGCACCCGCTGATATCATCGGACTTGAACCGGAAATTCAAGGGTACGGCCACTGCCCCGGAACCGAGGATGCCGAAATAGATCGGGAGCCATTCGAGCGAATTCATCATCAACTGAACGACCCGGTCGCCTTTTTTCAGGCCGAAGCCGATCAAGGCCCATGAAAAGGCATTGGCTTGATGATAAAATTGTCTCCAGGTAATTTCCGAACGGCGTCCGAGGGAGGGAACCCGCTCGATCAGGGCGGTTTCCTCTCCGTACATTCTGGCATTTCGTGCCAGTATTTCCGTCAGCAGCATGTTTTCTCTTCCAGATCCGATTTTAGTTAAAATGGATTTTGTTAGCAAAACCGACAGAAATGTCAATCGTATTCATCCGGACAATGGACAAGAGCCATCCAACACTGCATGGCAGCCGCAAAGCACCGATTTGCCATTTCTTTCAAAATAAAACCCCCCGGCAACCGGGTTGCCGGGGGGTTTTATTCAAGTAATCAACCGTGATTACCCGATTTGATTATTTCTTCTTCTCATCGACTTCTTCGTAATCGGCATCGACCACGTCTTCATCTTCCGGTGGCGCTTCAGCGCCACCCTGTTCACCGCCCTGCTGGGCGCCTTCCTGGGAAGCCTGCTGATAAATGGTCTCGGCGAGTTTATGAGACGCTTGCTGCAGCTCTTCGCTGACCCGGTCGATTTCATCCTTGTCATCGCCTTCCATGGCTTTTTTCAACCGACCGACAATCTCCTCGATTTTCTGCTTTGTATCCGCATCGACCTTTTCGCCGAGTTCCTTCATTGACTTCTGGGTGGAATAGACCAGGGAATCCGCATTGTTTCTGGACTCGACCAAGGCCCGTCGCTTCTTGTCCTCCTCGGCATGCTGCTCGGCATCCCGGACCAGGTTTTGAATTTCCTCGTCACTCAAGCCGCTCGATGCCGTGATCTGAATCGACTGTTCCTTGCCGGTGGCCTTGTCCTTGGCTGAGAC
>JAGXHH010000158.1 GCA_024636355.1 Desulfobacteraceae bacterium
CCCTTGTACCGCATAACGTGCTCGAAGCGATCATGGAAGGTGCGTTACTGGCCAATTACGTTTTTGACCTCTACAAGCAGGAAAAGAATAAAAAAGAACTGAAATCGATTGGTTTGCATACCAATGCCCTGGTCGCGGAAGCGAACAGCGGGCTCCCGGCCATGGTCGAAATCATCTGCAAGGGAACGATTCTTGCCCGGGAGTGGGTCAGCATGCCGCCGAATGAAAAGCGGCCGGACCGATTTTCCCGATCGATCGTCAAGGCATCGGACAAGGAAAATCTCACCCTGGTCGTTCTCGATGACCGGGACCTGAAAAAAAATAAAATGCATGCATTGATGGCGGTCGGCGCCGGCAGCGATACAAAGCCGCGCATGGTTATCATCGATTATCGGCCTGAAAATTACGAGAAAACCATTGTGCTCGTCGGCAAGGGCGTGACCTTCGATTCCGGGGGGATTAACCTGAAACCCGGCAGCGGTCTGGAGGATATGAAGCAGGACATGGCCGGAGCCGCCGCCGTTGCCGCAACCCTGATCACCGCTGCCCGTCTCGAAATCGGCCACCGGATCGTCGGCCTGCTTCCCCTGGTCGAAAATATGCCGTCCGGCAATGCATACCGTCCGGGCGATATCGTTCATACCGCAAACGGCAAAACGGTTGAAATCGGCAACACCGATGCCGAAGGCCGGTTGATACTCGCCGATGCCATTGCATATGGCGTTCGGCAGTACAAGCCGGATACGCTGATCGATATGGCGACCCTGACCGGCGCCTGTGTCGTGGCCCTGGGGCAGAAAATCGCCGGGGTGTTTTCTTTTGATGAAAAACTGGCCGACACCATTGTGAATTCAGGAAACCGGACCCATGAACGCTGCTGGACCATGCCGATGCCGGATGATTACAGGGAATTGCTGAAAAGTGATTTCGCCGATATCCGCAATGTGGGCAAGACCCGGTATGGCGGGGCCATTGCAGCGGCATTATTTTTATCCGAGTTCGTCGGCAATGTGTCCTGGGCCCATATCGATATTGCCGGCCCGGCGTACACGAACAAGGCGAACGCCTATTGCGAAGTGGGCGGGACCGGATTCGGTGTGCGCCTGCTGATTGATATAATTCGGAATCTATAACTGGTGCCTGAACGAAAAATCCTGGTTTTCGTTCGGGCACCAACTGAACTTGTCAACCCTATGAGCCTGGAAATGGTACATTTATGAAAAAGATTCTGGTCACCGGTGCGGCCGGGTTTATCGGTTTTCACTTATGCAGGCGATTGATCGAGGAAGGCTATACCGTATACGGTCTCGACAATTTAACCCCTTATTATGACGTCAACCTCAAAAAAGACCGGCTCAGGCAACTGGAACAACACGACCGGTTCTCCTTCTACCAGATCGATATCAGCGACCGGCCGTCGCTGGTCTGGCTCTTTAACGATCACTCGATAGATACCGTGGTCAACCTGGCGGCCCAGGCCGGGGTGCGTTATTCCCTGAAAAATCCCCACGCCTATGTAGAGGCCAATATCGTCGGCTTCGTCAACCTGCTGGAATGCTGCCGCCATTATGGAGTGGAGCACCTGGTCTTTGCATCATCGAGTTCCGTTTACGGCGCCAACACAAAAATGCCGTTTTCCGTTCACGACAATGTGGATCACCCGGTATCGCTCTACGCGGCAAGCAAAAAGGCCAATGAGCTCATGGCCCACACCTACAGCCATCTCTACGGGCTCTCCTGCACCGGTTTACGGTTTTTTACCGTTTACGGCCCCTGGGGACGGCCCGACATGGCACTGTTCCTGTTCACCAAGGCGATCCTTGCCGGAGAGCCGATAAAGGTGTTCAACCATGGCAACATGCAGCGGGATTTTACGTATATCGACGACATCGTCGAGGGGGTTTTTCGGGTGATGAAGAAAAAACCGGAGCCGAACCCTCACTGGTCCGGTGCGGCCCCTGATCCGGGCAGTTCCTATGTCCCCTACCGGATCTACAATATCGGCAACAACAATCCCGAACTGCTGATGCGGTTCATCGAGGTGCTTGAAAATACCCTGGGAAAAAAGGCCGAAAAGACCTTCCTGGATCTTCAGCCGGGCGATGTGCCGGCAACTTATGCGGATATTGACGATCTTTACAACGATGTGGGGTTCAAGCCGGAGACCTCGATAGAAGAGGGGATTGGAAAATTCATCGACTGGTACAAGAATTATTACCAGGTCAAATAAACATGCAAAAGGCGCTGATCGTCATTGGAATTGTGATCGTGGTCATCGGTCTGGGATGGCCGTGGCTTTCCAAGCTGCCGATCGGCCGCCTGCCGGGCGATATCGTCATCAACCGCCCCAACGTCAAAATCTTTTTTCCGATTACCACAATGATCCTGTTGAGCATCGTTTTGTCGGTGATCATGTGGATCATGCGGAAATAAAACCGGGCGGACACGCAGGTCCGCCCCTACAAAAATGAGCGGATCATTCGTAGGGGCGGACCTGCGTGTCCGCCCTTGCTGACGAAACCTCTTATCGCCATTCTTTTACGTATCCGGGAGAATTTCCTTCACCCGCCCCACAATCCCGCCCTCCAGGCGCACTTTGATCCCGTGCGGATGGGTGGGCGATTTCGTCAGGATGTCCTGTACGATTCCTTCCGTGAGCCTGCCGGACCGTTGATCCTGCTTCTGCACCACCTGGACGCGGGCTCCGGGCTTGATATCCGCACGACTCCTGCCATTCATAAGCGTTATCCTCAATGAAAACTGATTGCATTAACTCAATTCCAGCGGCGATGTTCTATTTTCATACATGATCCTGTACGGAAGTGTCAGCTTTTTTCAGGTGACAGCAGCAAATTCCGGGGAGGCCGGTGTTGCACATGTAATAAACGGTATTGACGAAAACGGTGCTTTTTCAATATGGTGTTTTTTCAAAATTCATACCGAATGGGCATTAAGAAATACAGATGAAAGCAGTCATTCTTGCAATTCATACCGAACCGGAAACGGCCGGGACCCTGCGGCGGGTGGTCACCGGGCTGGGGCACATGTGCTTTGAAGCCGGCAGTGATGGAAATCCCGACGGCGGTATGCCATCCGGGCAGCCGGACGTGGTGATAATCGATTTATCGGGAAATTTGTCCGATCAGGGGCAGGCGGTTGCCGCGATCAGAAGCCGGTATGAGGACTGCCAGATCGTCCTCCTTGCCGATGGGCCGGCAATGCCCGGGATAATGGCGAAGCACAGGGCCGAGATAAGCGAGTATATCGCCAAGCCGATCGATGAAATTGTATTGGAAATCACGCTAAACCGCGTCCTGGAAAAACATCGCTCGGATATCCGTATCCGGCAGCTCGAACATGCCCTGGAAAATTGTCCGGAAAGCAAAGACAATGACCTCCTGGAAACCGAGCGGTTTATCGTCGTAAAACAACTTGTGGATAAAATGTCTTATTTTATCGCCGAGATTGCAAAAGACGTTGAAGACGGGGTCAAGTATTTCAACAGCACTCCGTATTTCGTCGCCATCCACAACTGCGATCTCAAGATTGTCGCCAATGATGTGGGGTATCAGAAATACTTCGGGAAATGCGAAGGGGGGAACAGCTGGGATGTGTATTACGGTAAAACGAACGATCCGGATGAATGCCCGGTCAGCAGGACGATACAGACCGGTATGGTCCAGCGCATACCGGCCGTGGTACGCTATAAAAGCGGGGAAAAAGCGCCCGTAATTGTCCATACGGCGCCCATTTACGACAATAACGGCCGAATGGCGCTTGTCCTCGAGGTCATGGCCGGCAGCCGGGAAATCAAGCGGCTGCGCAAAGAATTGCGAACCACCCAGCAGAAGTACCAGAACCTGTTTGATGAGGTTCCCGATTATATTGCCGTGCTCGACCGGAAGTTTCGGGTGACCGCCGTAAACAGGCGATTCAAGGAAGAGTTTGGCGATCAGACCGGTGCCCGGTTTTTCGATATTTTCAATTCTTTTTCCGGTGGGGATTGCCCGTTGCGTAAAACGCTGGAGGAAGGGGAACCGCAGCACCTGGAAACGGAACTGATTACCCGGGAGGGAAAGCGCTTCGCCACAATACTTTCCACCGCGCCGGTAAACGCTGTTGGCGGCAGAATTTTCCAGATTATTGTCATTTTTAAAGATGTCACCGAACTGCGCCGCCTGGAAGACAACCTGTCAACCCTCGGGCTCATGTTCAGCGTCATCTCCCATAATATCAAGAACGTGCTCACCGGTCTCGACGCCGGCCTCTACCATATCGACCAGGGTTTCTACAAGAATATACCGGGCAGGATTGAAGAAGGCCTGGAAGTCGCCAACCTGATGGTTTACCGGATCCGCAAGATGATCCTCGATGTGCTCTACTACGCCAAGCCAAGGGAACTGGAGCTGAAAGGGGTTAAGGTAAACGATCTGGTAAATGATGTGGCCCGGCAGGTTCAGCCGAAAATGGGAGCCCGCAATATTGAGTTCTGTTGGCATGGTGTCGCGGAAAGTACTGAAATCCAGGTCGATAAGGAAATTTTCCGTTCGATTCTATCGAACCTGCTTGAAAATGCGATGGAAGCCTGTATGGACCAGAAATTGGACAAGCATTACCAGATCCATTTTACGGCTGACAGCAATGAACAGTATGTCCGGTTCGACGTCAGGGACAACGGAGCCGGTATCGAGGAAGACAAAAAAGATAAGATATTCAGTAAATTCTTTTCCACCAAGGGGCACAAGGGAACCGGGCTTGGCCTGTTTATCGCCAAGCAGGTAATCGATCAGCACGGCGGGGAGATACGGGTCGAGACAGCCCCCGGCAAGGGGTCGCATTTCACCGTTTTGATGCCCAGGCGCTCATTTGAAAATCTGAAGCTGCCGGACGATTGCCATGAGAATATCTCTTCGGTTGATGGTTTAAAGTAATTCATGTTCGTGCATATAACGCAATCACACATCCGGCGTTTTCCGGATAACCATAAAGGTAGTGAATTTTAATGGCTGCAAAGAAACAGGCATTCTCCGGAATACGGGTGGTCGGTGTCGGAAAAGGGTGGCTGGCTGTAGACAAGCCCGCCGGTATGAGTGTCCATAACGTTCCCGGTCAGGATCTGTGCTCTTATATCTCTGAAGTCGTCCGGGAAGATGCCAAGCTGCAGGGGATCATCGGTGTTGATTCCGATTTCGGCGTGAATCCGGTGCATCGTCTTGACAAGGAAACCAGCGGGGTAATTCTGCTTACGGTTTCTCCGCACATATTTCGCTTCTTCGCCAGGCAGTTTGAGTCCCATCAGGCGAAAAAAACATATATCGCGATTCTGCATGGCCGGCTGGCGCATCCGGAAGGGGAGAGCGGTTGGGGGACGTGGGACCGGGCGCTTTCAAAAGCCGCCGCCGGACGGGATTACCCCCAGGGCCCCAAACTCCGGCAGGAAAGTGAAACCCGCTATCACGTAATGGATTACAGCGAGCATTACACAATGGTGGAACTCGAGTTGCTTTCCGGGCGCACGCACCAGATCCGGCGTCATGCGAAACTCGCCGGACACCCGGTGGTCGGCGATTCCCGCTACGGTTCGACCCGGGCCATCAAGTTCCTGAAGCAAAATGCAGGGTTCGACCGGCTCGCACTGCACGCCCGTTCGCTGACCTTTCAGCTGCCCGGAAAAAAAGGGGCGCAAACAGTGGAATCCAAAGAAATTCCGGCTGCCATGGCACAGCTGTTTGAATCTGATAAGCCACCAACAATTTGATGCATTCGTAAAAAGCAAAAGCAACCACAGAGGGCACAGAGGTCACAGAGATAAGCCCTTAAATAAAAAAGCATTTCTCTGTGTGCTCTGTGCCCTCTGTGGTTAAAACGGACTTTTTTCGAGGCCATCAATTAATCGATTGATCAATTCTGCACCGCGGCCTTCGCGGCCTTTTTATCTTTTTTCAAAAGCGCCACCGTCTCCTCAATCTCCTTCGGCGACACACTTCGGCGCAGTTCTTCCATCTTTTCCATCACTTTGGCGAAACGAATCCCTTCGGCGGCGCTGATCCATTCAAGCTGGAGCCGGTCTTTGCGGATGCCGATTTTCTCCATTTTTTTGTGAACCCTGGCAATCCGCTTTTCGGTCCAGTGATTGGCGTCGATGTAGTGGCAGTCGCCGATGTGGCAGCCGCTGACCAGGATGACCGGTGCGCCGTTTGCAAAGGCGTGCCAGATATAATCCTCATCGACCCGGCCGGAGCACATGGTCCGGATCAGCCGGGCGTTGGCCGGGTACTGGAGCCGGGAGACCCCCGCGTAATCCGCACCCGCATAGGAACACCAGTTGCAGGCAAACGTCAGGATTTTTTCTTCCGGCGATTCGTCCAGCATGGCGTCGATCTGGTCGGTGATCTGCTCATCGGTGAAATGGTTCATGGTGATGGCGCCAAACGGGCATTCGGCCGCACACGTGCCGCATCCGGCGCATGCCGCGGAATTGACCTTTGCCGGAATTTTTTTCTTCACGTCAACCGTGATGGCATTGTACGGGCAGACGTCGGCGCACTTACCGCAGGCCTTGCAGTGCTCTTCGATGACCTCGGAGGTGATCGCCTCGGTGGTGATCTTGCCCTGGTGCATCAGGCGGATGGCCCGGGCGGCCGCGGCCGATGCCTGGGTGACGGTCTCCTTGATGTCCTTGGGGCCTTCTGCGCACCCGGCGTAGAAAACGCCACGTGTGGCGGCATCCACCGGCTGCAGCTTGGGATGGGCCTCCAGGAAAAATCCGTCCGGTGACAATTGAAGCCCGAGCATTTCCTGCAGTTTGCGGGTACTTTTCGACGGCATGATCCCCTGGGCCAGTACCAGCATATCCAGGTCATGGAATTCGATCTTTCCGGTTGCCGTATTTTCCACGGCCACCCGCAGGCTTCCTTCCGGCGTTTCCTCCACCGTGCCGGGAAGACCCCGCACGTAATTGACGCCCTGCCGGCGGCTGCGGGTGTAGAGATCCTCGAAACCCTTGCCGAACGCCCGGATGTCGATATAGAACACCTTGACATCCATGTCCGGGTAATGCTCCTTTAATCCGAGGGTGCTCTTGATCGTGTTCATGCAGCAGATGTTGGAGCAGTGGGCGCTTCCTTTTCCGGCTGAACGCGATCCCACGCACTGGATAAATCCGACAGACTTCGGGCGTTTCCTGTCATTCGGTCGGATGAGTTCCCCCTGGGTCGGACCGCCGGCATTGACCAGACGTTCAAATTCCAGGCTGGTCAGGACGTTTTCGAACCGGGTGTAACCGTACTCGTCCATCTCGGTCGGATCATAGGGGGTAAGCCCTGTTGCGACCACAATCGAGCCGACGCTTTCCACGAGTTCCTCGTCGGACATGTTGAAGTTGATGCATTTCTTATCACAGGCCTCGATGCACTTGGCGCAGACCGTCGGGTTATGCCCCAGGCATTCGTTGACATTGATCACATAGGAGGAGGGGACCGCCTGGGGAAACGGCGAATAGATCGCCCGCCGGGAGGAAAGCCCCATGTTGAATTCGTCCGGCCGGACCACCGGGCAGACGTTTGCGCAATCGCCGCAGGCGGTGCATTCCTTTTCATCGATGTAGCGCGCCTTTTTAAGGATCTTTACATCAAAGTTGCCTACGTACCCCTTGACGCCGACCACCTCACTCAGGGTGAGGAGTTTTATCCGTGGATGTCGACCGACATCCGTCATCTTCGGACCGAGAATTCAGATGGAACAGTCCATGGTCGGAAACGTCTTGTCCAGCTGGGCCATGATGCCGCCGATTGACGGGCTTTTTTCAACCAGCACGACTTCATATCCGTTGTCCGCAAGATCGAGTGCCGCCTGGATGCCGGCCACGCCGCCGCCGATGACCAGTGTCCGCTTGGTCATGGGAAGTGTTTCCTCGAAGAGCGGGTACAGGCGCCGGACCCGGGAGACCGACATCCGAACCAGGTCCATGGCTTTATTTGTCGCCGCAGCCGGTTCCCGCATGTGCACCCAGCTGCACTGTTCGCGCAGGTTGGTCATTTCCAGCATGTACGGGTTCAGACCGGCGGAAA
>JAGXHH010000159.1 GCA_024636355.1 Desulfobacteraceae bacterium
AAGTACCACGTGCAGACGTCCGGCCGGTCGCTGCACGCGCAGGAGATGGCCTTCAACGACATCCGGACCACCCTGCAGGCCTTGTATGCCATCTACGACAATTGCAACAGCCTGCACACCAACGCCTATGACGAGGCGGTGACCACGCCGTCGGCCGAATCGGTCCGCCGGTCGCTGGCCATCCAGCTGATCCTCAACCGGGAATTCGGCATGATCAAAAACGAAAACCCGAACCAGGGAAGCTTCATCATCGAAACCCTGACCGACCTGGTCGAAGAGGCCGTGCTCTCCGAGTTTGACCGGATCACGTCGCGCGGTGGGGTCCAGGGGGCCATGGAACGGGGATACCAGCGCAGCAAGATCCAGGAAGAATCGATGTACTATGAGTACTTGAAACATTCCGGCGAACTGCCGCTCATCGGGGTCAACACCTTTACCCACCCGGATGCCGACGGCGATGAAGCGCCTTTCGACCTGGAACTCGCCCGGGCCACCGAGGAAGAAAAGGAATCCCAGCTGGCGCGGTTAAATGCCTTTATTGAAAAGAACCGGGACCAATCCCCCCAGGCCCTCAAACGGCTGAAGGAAACCGTACTCTCCGGCGGCAACATCTTTGCCGAACTGATGGACACGGTCAAATACTGCAGCCTCGGCCAGATTACCGAAGCGCTCTACGAGGTGGGGGGGAAGTACCGGCGGAATATGTAGGGAAAGGGCAAGGTTTAAGGGAAGTTCAAGGTTCAAGGTTCAAGGTTAAGATCAAGGGCAAGTTCAAGGTAAAGGGCAAGATTAAGGTCAAGGTTGAGTCATGGGGTTCAGGGTTCGATGGGCTTGGGAGTTAAATTGACCAGGGCGGACACGCAGGTCCGCCCCTACGATTGTTAATCCTTTGTAGGGGCGGACCTGCTGTAGGGGCGGACCTGCGTGTCCGCCCTGCCTTTCCTCTTGCGTTATCGGCAGGTAGTCCTTAATATGAATCCGTTAATATGAATCCGAATGATACATTCGCATTAATTCTGATTTTCAGGCCGATAATGGAGGCGTTCATGATCAAGAAAAGCTTCACCAAAACGGGGAATTACTGCCGCGTCACGTTCCGGCTGCCTCCCGAGATCAATGCCGAGAAGGCTTCTTTATGCGGGGATTTCAACAGCTGGGACCCGGATGCCAAACCGATGACCAAGACGAAAATGGGGGGGTTCTACACGACCCTTTCCCTGCAATGCCGGAATAGCTACCGATTCCGGTACCTGCTCGACGGCAATCGTTGGGAAAACGACGGGGAAGCCGATGAGTATACGCCGAATGATTTCGGCAGCGAGGATTCGGTGATCAAGGTGTAACGCCGTCATTCTCCCCGTCGGTAATGAAAATCGGGCGGACACGCAGGTCCGCCCCTACATGTGTTGTGGTCATGTTGTAGGGGCGGACCTGCGTGTCCGCCCTGCCGGGATCAGATTTCACCATCCCCACACCCCGGGGCGATTTTCCCGACCCGCGAACTTCAATCAACAAAACCTTCATGTATTCAGACCCCAAAATCTGCAAAGCCTTTCTTGCTCTTGCTCTTAATCTATTGAATGTGGCGTAATTGAAACGGACTGGAAGCAGGAGCTTCCAGGGTCGGGTTCCCAAGCTGGAGCTTGGGAACCAGTGCAAACAAGCCCTTCTTCATGCCCTTCATGATCTTCATGTACAAATTCTCAGCTCAAATACCCCTCTGAATTGCACCTACCAGTCAATATCCGACGGCACATCGCAAACCAGGATGAACGGGTCGAAAACCTGGGAAATATAGAGTTTTCCATTGTATATCAGGGCGGTGGAAGCCGCGCTGATTGTCTTTCCGGGGTTGACGTAGATCGCTTTTTTCTGTTCCCGGGCCGGATCGATCCGCATGACGATTGAAGGCGATGGTTTTTTCGCATCTTTTGCATGCCGCAAAAATGCGAAATCATCATAATGGGCCGTTGTCAGCAGATACTGGCCGTACCGCGTCAGGTTATCCCCCCCTTTCAACTCGACCAGCGTGCGGCCTTCGCCCAGTGTGCCGTCCGGATTACGGGGGTAGGCGAGCACCTGGTCGCCCAGCGTCGTCGTGACGAACACCTGGTCTGCCTCCGCGAGGATCCCGTTTGCAAAAGCCAGCCCGTCAGCCACAATTGACCATTTGCCGGAGCGGGGATCGAAATGGGCGATTTCCGAGGCGGTGCGGCGCAGATATAAATCAAGCTTCCCCCGCACGTCATTGGTCAGGTAAATCTCGCCGGTATTCAATACGGAAAGATCGTTCGGGGACCATAGGTGCTTATCTTCCATCAGCGCGACCATCCGCAGGTCATTTTTCTCCACCTGGTAAACCCCCACCGCGTTTTCCAGCCGCTCATCATTTCCGTAAGGATCGTGCAGCACGACATAAAGAAGCGTTTTTCCGGAGAGATCGACGATGTCGATTCCGTGCGGCTTGAACGTCTTCAGGCGTTCCGGCTCGTCCATCCTCGACAGGATGCCGGTTTCCCCGGTGTCCGGCTGGTAGAAACGGATATCGCCGTTTTTCGAAGGCTCCCGCCGTTCATGGCAGGAAATCAGGAACCGGGGGGCGCCCTGCGAGGAATCGAGGACAAAATCCTCGGGGCCCGGGCCGATGGGAATTTTTTGAAACTGTAGGTTTTCGGTAACCATCGGCAGCGGCTGCTTGAAATTGCAGGCGGTCAAAGCCATTGCCAACACCGGAATCCAGATCGCCGCCAGGAACCATCGGTTGCTCATTCGCCTGCCGGTTATCGGCTTGATTTTTCTTTGAAACCCCTGAAATCCCATTGCCCCCTCCTGAATACCGTTTCAAATTATTTGGTTATCCGGAAAACTCCAGTTGCACTTATTTTAGTTCGCAATTCACAATTGGTTCAGATAATTCGTGTGGATCAGGTTGTTTTTTCAATCCCGTACTTGTTCATCCGCTTCCAGACGGTCACCCGGCTGACCCCGAGCATCCGGGCGGCTTCCGACTTGTTCCACCCGCACTGTTCCAGCGCGTCGATCAGGTCACTGCGCTGCCGGTCCTCTTTTGCATCCATTGCCGGTGCACAGGGTATCGGGGAGACGCCAAGGATTTTTGGCGGCAGGTGTCCGGCATCGATGCTGCCTCCCGGGCACAGGACAAAGGCATATTCGATGCTGTTGCGCAGTTCCCGGATATTTCCCGGCCACGGGTAGGCCAGAAATTTTTCCAGAGCCCCCGGTGTGACGCCAAGGATTTTCTTATCCGAATTGCGCATGTTCTGCTTAATGAAATGCCGGATCAGCATCGGGATGTCTTCAACACGATCGAGAAGACGCGGGCAGTCGATCGGAAACACGTTGATACGGAAATACAGATCCTCCCGGAATTTTTCCTGCCGGACCATCTGTTCGAGGTTCCGGTTGGTCGCCGTTACGATCCGCACATTCACCGGGATCGGGGTGTGATCGCCGACCCGCTCGATCTTTTTGTCCTCCAGCACCCGAAGCAGCTTCACCTGGGTCGACCGCGGGATGTCCCCGATTTCGTCCAGAAATACCGTCCCCTCATGGGCCGCTTCAAATCGGCCGATCCGCGTGCGGTCCGCACCGGTAAACGCCCCCTTGACATGGCCGAACAATTCGCTTTCCAGAAGATTTTCATTTAACGCGGCACAATTGACCTTAATAAAAGGTTTTTCCCTGCGGTGCCCGGCTTCATGGACCGCGCGGGCCACCATCTCCTTGCCGGTACCACTCTCCCCGGTAATCATCACCGGCGCGTCGGACTGGGCCACGTTGTCGATCATTTCAAACAGAACCTGCATGATCCGGGTCTGGCCCAGGATGCCGTGGTACCCCTCGTCGAGATGAAACGCCTGTCGCAGGGACTCGATTTCCTGCTGCTGGCTGACAATCTGGGAGATATCGGTCAGTGTTTCTACTGCCCCGACAATTTCGCCATCCGGATTTTTCAGCACGCAGGCACTCTTCAGGATGTGGACCGTCCGCCGGTCCTTCTTTGTGATCAGGCATTTCTTGTCTTTGACCGTTCCGGCCGAAAACATTTTGCACCATCTCTCCCCCCGTCCGTCACCGATGAACTTGCACCCGGTACAGTTTAAGACCCGGCAACTCCTGCCTTCAAGCTCATCTGCGCCATAGCCGGTAATTTCTTCCGCCGCGGGGTTTGCCGCTACAATCCTTCCCTGGGCGTTGACCACGATCAGGCCGTCGCGAAGGGTATCGAAAATGGTCTTCCAGTAGTCGCCGAGATTCATAGGGGTTGCCTACTTAAAAAATTGGGAATGCCGACCCGAATACTGCTAACCCACGGTTAACATATTAACCGTAAATTAACAGTTCAGGTTAACACAGGTTAACAGATGATAAAACGCCTTTCGAGGATTTGCAATGGTTTTGGATATAAGTAATGATAATACGATACTTTATAATTTTGTACGATTTCTGGCACAGGCCTTGCTATTCTGTCAATTAAGATTAAAATTTTCTTATAACACATTAACGCGAGGTGGGATAAAGATGAAAATAACCCGGAAACAAGGGATCTCCGGACTGATAATCGGGGTGTGCATGCTCATGGCCTTCTGTCTGCCCCCGGCGGTCGCCCAGGGCAACCCGGACAATCCCGATGCACTACGGGAGGAGATCCGGGCGTTAAGGGAAAAAGTCGAAAAACTGGAAAAGGACAACGAGTGGAATACCGAGGACATCGACAGCCTTTTAGACCGCCTGGACAAGGCCGAACTCCATACGGCCACCGACAGGGTGTCGTTTGATATCGATTTCCGCACCAGTGCCGAATCGATCCATTACGACGATATCCGGATGGCGCCCCAGCCGATCATCGGTGCGTTTTTCACCCCCTTTAATCCAACGAATCCGGCAGCCAGCGGGTTCAACGGCGCCACCCAGGCGCAGATCCAGGGAGCGCTGGCCAACATGGCCGCCGGCGGCATGATCCCTCCGGCCGGAAAATCAGATGCCGACAATGACATCATTTATACGAACCGGCTGCGGCTCAATATGATGGCCCGCTTCAACAACCACCTCAGTTTCGGGGGGCGCCTTGCCGCCTACAAGGTCTTCGGCGACAGCACCGGCGTCAAATTCAATCGCGGCGAGTTAAACGACATCACCCTGGACGGCAATACCACCAGCCTCCCCCACGGCGATACGGTCCGCATGGAGCGCGCCTATTTCGTTTATGCAAATGAGTTCGGGGAGATGCCGTACAGCTTTTCGGCTGGCCGCCGCCCCTCAACCGAAGGGCCGCCGTTGGAATACCGGAACTACGACATGGTCGGCGGATCTCCCCTGGCGACGATCATCAACTGGCAGTTCGACGGGGCGTCGCTTTCCTTCGGCCTCGAACA
Source organism: Desulfobacteraceae bacterium (assembly GCA_024636355.1). GTDB lineage: Bacteria > Desulfobacterota > Desulfobacteria > Desulfobacterales > Desulfosalsimonadaceae > JAGXHH01. Next base: position 5,397 of record JAGXHH010000159.1, read on the forward strand.
GGTGACCGGCATTCCGGGCGCATCCTTTAAACTCTGTTACGGACTCGGCTATGAAAGCGACTGGGGCAACTCCGGCAGCCTGACCCCCCAGGCGGACCTCGAAGACGTCCACATGTTCGGTTTTATCTCCGACCTCTATGACAACGGCACCACCAGCCTGATGTTTAATTATGCCCACGCATGGGACATCACCGACGGATTTGCCGGCCTGACCGTCATGCCGTTTATCGTCGCCACCGAGGACAGAACCGGCGGCCCTGGCGACACCCCCGACGGTACACCGGAATATTATTTTTCTCCGAACAGCGGCGGCTTTATCTCCCGCATGGAGCCCTCAACGAATATCGGCGACTGGGATGCGGCTTCCCTGCTGCTGAGGTCGCAGATTCCCACGGCCAACGATCACATCGACTGGTTCATCTCAGGTTCCTGGAGCCGCACGGATCCGACGCAGGTCTCCGAAAACCCCTTTTACAATCTTTTAGGCACCGGCCTTTTAAGCTCAAACGGCGATCTCGAAGAGCGCGACGGTTACGCCGTCTGGGCCGGCACCGTGCTGCCGATGCCTTACAAAGGCCGCCTCGGCCTGGAATACAACTGGGGCTCCAAATACTGGCTCAGCTTCACCGGCGCCGAGGATTCATTGATCGGCAGCAAGGCGGCCACCCGGGGCCAGGTATATGAAGCCTATTACATCCAGCCGATTTTCGATCGCAATTTCTTCGTAAAGCTCGGCACCCAGTTCTACGATTACGAATACACCGGCAGCGGCAACCCGTTGGGCAAACCGATGGAAATTTCCGATATCAATGCGCTCGATGCGATCTTTCCGGTTACGGACGAAGTCTGGAATTACTACCTGTCGGCAACCGTGAGATTCTAATGAATACAATAAGTTACCTGGAGGAGACTATCATGTGGAGAAAATGCCTGCTCATTATCCTGGCCGTCTGTTTTGGCTTCGTCATGATCGGAACGAGTTCGGCCATCGAAAAGGGAAACGAACGTAAAGGCAAGTACATGTTCCGGAAGAACTGCCGCAGCTGTCACATAGAAGGGGCATCCGCCACCCCGCTCAATCCCAACAGCAAAACCCAGGCCCAATGGGAAAGAGCATTCGATCGGTTCGAACGGTTCGAATGCGCGGATGAATGGAACAAAATTTCTGAATCGGACCGGACCGACATCCTCACCTACCTTTACAGCCACGCGTTCGATTCCCCGTCTCCGGCCACATGCGAGTAGGCCGTTTATCCTGGGTTACGGGTGCACCGTAACCCAGGATAACCTGCTGCCCGCATCACCCGATTTTGAATGTTTAAACTTATGGGGGCTATTGCTTTGCAAACCAGGGGAACAACAATTATTCGTCTGCTGACCGTATTCATATATGCGGCCATCTTCCTGTCTCCAATTCTTTGCTGGGCGGAGCAGCAACCCGCACCCGGACGGGCGATGGCCAAACAGGCCGGCATCATGGCCGGGAACTGGACCACGGCGGATCATTCGAAGATGGAGGCATTGAAGAAAAACTTCAAAAGCGGACAGGAAATCACGGATGCCTGCCTGTCGTGCCACTCCAAAGCAGACGATCAGCTGTTCCACACGATTCACTGGTCCTGGCTCTCACCCTATGAGGACGGCGATCTGGTCGGCAAAGCCGGATACTCGGTCAACACCTTCTGCATATCGACCAACAAAATGAACGACACCTCCTGCAACAGCTGCCACATCGGGTGGGAAGGCAAGGAAGACGGGATCAACTGCCTGAAATGCCACGGCCAGAAAAAAATGGACTGGACTGCCCAGTTTGCGGATTACACGTTTTTCGAGGAAATGGGCGATACGGAGATTGTTGCTGAAATCCAGGCCGACATTCAAAAGGCGGTGGTCGAAGTCGGGATGCCGACCCGTCAGAACTGCGGCAGCTGCCACTTCAATGGCGGCGGCGGAGAGGCGGTAAAACACGGGGATCTCGACGCCTCCCTGATCAGTCCCAAACGGAGTCTCGACGTGCACATGGGGATAGACGGTCAGAATTTTTCGTGCGCCCGGTGCCACACCACCCAGGAACACCAGGTATCCGGCCGGGTCTATTCCACGCCGGCGGTGACGGAACGAAAAAGCCTGGTACAGGACGATCTTGCCCCGAAAATCTCGTGTGAATCGTGCCACACGGCAACCCCGCACACGGAAACCAAGTTAAACGACCATACGGACATGGTGGCCTGCCAGAGCTGCCACATTCCCCAATTCGCCCGGGAGCATCCCACCCAGATGGCCTGGGACTGGTCGACGGCCGGAAAATTAAAAGACGGCAACCCCTACCAGGAAAAAGGCGCATACGACCGGCCGTCCTACAAATCGATCAAGGGGGACTGGGTCTGGGAAAAGAACGTGACGCCCGAATACTTCTGGTACAACGGCTCAATTCAAGCCGTAACCGCCAAAGACGTGATCGACCCGTCAGGGATCGTGGCGGTAAGCCGGCCGGTCGGCAGCCGGGGGGACAAAGAATCCCGGATTTCCCCCTTTAAACTCCACCGCGGCAAACAACCCTATGACATGGTGCACAACAAGCTGATCACCCCGCTGCTCTCCGAAGCAGACAACGGGTTCTGGAAAACGTTCGACTGGGATGACGCCAACCGAAAAGGTATGGAACTGATGGACCTGCCGTATTCCGGCAAAATGGGATTTGTGGAAACCAGCTACGTCTTTCCGACCACGCACATGGTTGCACCCAAAGAAGATGCGCTTTCCTGCAATGAGTGCCATCGACGGGAAACCGGCCGACTGGCAACGCTCGGCGGCTTTTACATGCCGGGCCGGAACAATTTTCCGCCCTTGGACTATGCCGCCTGGGCCGCCGCTCTGGCCGCACTGGCCGGCATCTCCCTGCATGCCATCGGCCGGATTGTCATGAGCAGAAGAAGAAACGGCAGGAAGGAGGAATAACCATGAACGAACAAACCAGACGCATCTATTTGTATACCCGCTATGAACGGTTCTGGCACTGGCTTCAAATGGCCCTGATCGGTGTCCTTATGGTCACCGGCCTGGAGGTCCACGGCGTGTTTGTACTGCTCGGCTTCGAACGCGCCGTCGAAATCCATAATTTTGTCGGCATCACCTGGCTGATCGCGTTCTTCTTCTTTGTTTTCTGGCTGTTTACCACCGGCGAGTGGAAGCAATATATCCCGACCACGAAGAAGATGTTTACTGTAATGCGTTATTACGGGTACGGGATCTTTAAGGGAGAGCCGCACCCGGTGCCCAAAAGCAAAAAAGCAAAGCACAATCCCCTGCAGCGATTGACGTACCTGACACTGGCAGCCGTTATGCTGCCGCTACAGATGATTACCGGATTTCTTTACTGGAGCTATAATTCCTGGCCCGCCTGGGGACTGGATTTTCTCACCCTCGGCGCCATAGCGGTCGTTCACATGGCGGCGGCATTCGCCATACTGATTTTCCTGATCGTCCATATCTACATGACAACGACCGGCCATAACGTATTTGCCCACTTAAAGGCGATGATCACCGGATGGGAGGATGTGAAAGCAGACGAAAAAGTCGAAGAATGGGAGAAAGCGAAAAGAGGCACGGCAACCGGCGTGTGATTTCCTGGTTAGTAACTATTCAGCTATATTTTGCGAAAAGCCGATCCGTGCACGTGCACGAGCACGTGTACGTTCACGTGCACGGAAAACCGGCGACATTGGTTCCATTGATCATAGCGCATCGGCTGCGTACCGAAAATCTAATCGGGTTCACATGCACAGAGAGCTTTATTGGCTGAATAGTTACCCTGGTTATTGGTAAAGCCCCAGTTGGGCTTTCTCGTGCTCAGTGCCACTTGGCGGGACGGTGCTCGTGCTCGTTCTCGTAATCGACCTTAAAATCCGCCGATTACGAGAACGCCTACGCGCACGCGCACGAGGAAAAGCGCCAATGCGCCCATTAAAAAAACGGGCATTTAACCGATTGCCAATCCGGCTTTTGTGGTCATTTTTTATGGTAAACCGATTAACGGTCCTAAGGGGTTTAAGCCGCAAGGCGAAAGACCCGGACCGGGAGGACGTGTTGGAAAGCACGTCCGGGGAATTCGGGTTTCTGCCATATCCCGCATTCCTTTTCATGACAACCTCCCTTTGGCGCAGCGGGAGCCCGCACCCCTCGGGCTCCCGCAACTTTTTCCAACAAAGAAAATTAACCACGAAGCCACGCACGAAGAAGGGCAAGATTTTTATCCGGCGGGAAAGCGCCGGGTAAAAAGTTTTTCAGCCTGCGGCAGCAAAATCAAAACTTTGTGCTCTTTGTGTCTTTGTGGTTCAAGAGATATTCGATAGCGATACGATAGCGATTTGGGAAAACCCTTATTGCTCAACAGATCAAATCCTTTTACTGGAGTTTTTTTTAGTCTGGTTATCCGGTTCGCCTCACCTAAATTTTTGGCGCCAAGGAGTCGAATTATTCTCTCGCAGACGCGCTGGGAGCGCAGAGGAACTCTCCGCGTCCTCAGCGGCTCTGCGAGAGAAAATTAGTAACTGGAGTTTTCGGATAAGCAGATTTTTAAATTTAAACCTTCATGATCTTCATGTATACCAAACCGCTGTCCTCGGTGACTCTTTCGTTAAACAGGTTTATTACGAGGGCATTAAGATTAAGATTAAGATTAAGAGCAAGAGCAAGAGATTGAGCGAGTTGCTTTAATAATTGCCCAGCACCTTCAGGTATTCCGTGTTCTCCCGAATTTTATCAAACACCAGTTTAAACTCAACGGAGTCGACATCGGCTTCCAGGTCGATATAAAACATGTACTCCCAAGGCTTGCCGTGGATCGGCCGGGATTCGAGCTTCACAAGGTTGACCCCGTTGTCGGCAAAAATTTTCAACACCTGGTAGAGCGATCCCGGCTGGTTGCCTGTTGAAAAGATAAGTGATGATTTGCGCTTTTCTCCGTTTTTGATCCCCTGCCGACCGACGATCACGAACCGGGTGTAATTTCGCGGGTTGGTTTCGATGCCTTCCTCCATAACCGCCATGTCAAAGACCTCCGCCGCGTCCTTCCCGGCGATTGCAGCCTCGGTCCTGGCCCCTTTTTCCTTGATCTGTTTGACCGCCTGCGCCGTATCCGAGACCGTTATCAGGTCCCACTTGCCGTGGCGTTCGAGAAACTGGCGGCACTGCTGGAATACCTGGGGATGCGAGTAGACCCGTTCGATATCGTCGATTTTCATGCCGGGATGTCCAATCAGATTGTGCTTTATCCGGAGCATGATCTCGCCAACAATTCGCAGGTCGTACTCGAGGAGCAGGTCATAATTTTCGTGCACGCTGCCGGCCAGGGAATTTTCCAGCGGGACCACGCCGAAATCGGTCCAGCCGGATTTGACCGCCTCGAAAATACCCCGGAAGGAATCGACCGGCACTGCTTTGACCTGGTCGCCGAAATACTGGGTGCAGGCTTTATAGCTGTAGCTGCCGACCGCACCGAGAAACGCCGCCTCCTGTCCCTTTCCTTCGGCCGCCCGGGTCATGTCGCCAACCGTAGTCGCCTTGTCCAGGTAGCCGAAATCGAGCTGCTTGTCGACCACCGGGGCGATCACGTAAATATCGCGCATCAGTTGACCGAACTGCTCCGGATACAGGCTCTGGGCGCCGTCGGAGGAGGCCCGGTCCGGATCATTGTGGACCTCGATCATCAGGCCGTCGGCGCCGGCAGCAATAGCGGCCCGGGCCATGGGGCTTACTTTTTCCCGGCTTCCGGTGGCATGGCTCGGATCGATGATCACCGGCAGGTGAGTCAACTTCTTGATCACGGGGATGGCGGACAGGTCCAGGGTATTGCGGGTGTACGGCTCAAATGTCCGGATGCCGCGCTCGCAGAGGATCACGTTTTCGTTTCCCTCGGACAGGATGTACTC